>JAFGEK010000020.1 GCA_016931625.1 Deltaproteobacteria bacterium
AGGGAATAGGGAATTTTAAGTGAGAGCTTATTCGAAATCGTCTCTATCATTCTCTCAAGAAAAGCAATTTTTGATCTTGCACCCGCTTTAGCCATACGCTGTACACGTTGTTCGAGGCGCGTTTCAAGCTCTTTGGCCAGCGCTGGTTGCGTACGGCGTAGCTCGGTAAGGGTCAAACGGGAATTCTGCTCGAGCTTGAGTAAGTTGGTTTTGTTCATTGCGGGTCCCCACTATGGGTATTGGATGGTTTTTGGGAGTCATAGCCAACACGCGCTGCTTCAGTGACAACGCGCTTAATCCGGTCGTGCTCGATTTCTATTGGTACAAAAAAATCATGTCTGCAAAGAGGACAGATACCGTATGCCTCTACAGTCAAGCAGCCGTCTTCAGGTCGTCCACCATTGTGCACCGCTTTGCGCGGTAGCCATTGGACGGTATCGCCGATTTTATACTGCAGAAAATTTTTTAATCCGAATTCGATTTGCATCTCGACTTGCGGCTTTTGCCCGCATGATGGGCAGCGGATCACCGCTATTATAGTATTGTAAAGACTCATGGCCTAATGTTCGTTGCTAAGCGGAGCAACTCGTCAGCGAGCGGACGTGTTCGTGACGAAGCTCCCAGTGTTTGATCAATGAAACGCAAAAGCTTAGTGTTAGCAGTGACTGCGGGAATACCGGTGGCACGCGAGAATGCCATCAAAGCAGCATCCCCACGACCTTGCTGCCGACGCAGCGCCTGAAAAGCTTCTTGGAACGCACTGGTGGCTGCAGTAGCCCCTGCCCGAGGTCCTCCAAATAGGCGGATACCTTCGCGCTCGAGAAAGGCGCGGCGCGCACTTCTCTGAGCACTAGTAATGCCAGGGAAGTGTAAAAATTCACGTAGCTGGTTTGGAGTTATCAAGACTTCGTCGGCGGCGCGAAGAGCGGCACTTGCACGCGAGCCTAAAGTAGTGCTGGCATGCTCAGCAGCGTTAACCAGTACATCGGTATCAGCAAAAATTCGACGAACAGCGCCGCTGGCGCTGCGTGAAGCTGCTCCAGCAGCTTCAACCGCTTCATCTGCATGGCGCGTGACGGCACCTGCCGCTGCTACAGCTTCATCTCCGTAGCGGGTTACTGCTCGCGTAACATCAGAGATAGCATCTGCAGCGCGCACCGCACGGCGGCCCCACTTGCCGGCAGTAGCCGCCCAACCGGCAAAGGGAATCATAGCGGCAAAGCTTAAGCCCGCTCCAACGTAGTCACCACGGGCTAGTGAGATAAGACCATTAACAAGGTCAGCAACCTCGCCGAAGCCGGGAATCAAACCAACAATATCAAGCCCAATTTGTAAAACATCAATTGCAGTATCGAGCCATGAAAGCCATGAGGGTAATTCATGCTCACCAACGCCGCCTTTTAGCCCATAGCGTCCGCCACCAGGGCGCCCATGCTCATTGCCTTGCGGGGTTCCATCCGCAGCGCCTTGATTCGATACACCTCCGGTTACTCCTTCAGCGGCTCCGCCTTGTCTGCCACCTGGCCGTGTGGCACTGCCGTTTTCAGATGCTGGCTCACCGCGAGGGTCAGTAGTGCCGTTACCGTGCTGTGCTTCATTGGGATCAGTTACTGGAGTACCAGACGCCGAGGATTCTCCGGGCTCGGTGTCAGGCGAGTAGGGAATGCCGTCAGGGCCAGTAGGTAAACCGGGTGGAACCGGCGGTAGATCAGTACCGCCGTCACGGGCGCTACCACTTGAGGCCGGCGGCTCGGTACCACGTCGGGTGTTTCTCCCAGTACCTGAGCGCGTGCCACCACCCGGACCTGTACCATCACCGCGCGGTCCGGTTGTTGATGAGCCGGTTCTTGCCCCAGGGCTAGCACTTGATCCGGCACCAGGAGTAGCTCCGGTACCAGCGCCGCTACCAGCTCCTGTTCCCGGTGCGGTACCTGGGCCTGCTCCTGCGCAGCGACCTTGCGTTCCTTGTCCAACCCCGGTACCAGTCCCACCACCGCCACGACCTTGGCCATGTCTACCGGCGCCAGGGCCCTCGCCTGTGGTGCCACTGCCGCTGCCGCCGGATTCAGCGGTATGACCAGGTCGCGTGGTGATACCTGAGCTGCCATCTGCCGGATGAGCGGTATGGCCGTTTTCATCTTCACCGCCGCTATCGCTGCCAGCGCCATGCCCATCACCGGCAGCGGTATCATCTTCAGGAGGCTCTTCTTCAGGGGGAGGGTCGGCATTAGGGTCGCCGACAATTGACTCGACCTCGGTGTCGTCAAATTCTATTGCGGTAAGATCACCAACACGAGTGCGTGAGACTTCTTCAGCCCACCAGCGAAACTCGCCAGAACGCGTCGTACGTGCGACAATATTAACATCGAGCTGATAGACAGAATCGCCAATAGGGATAAGCAAGCTCTCGACATAGTTTTCGACTATTCGTCTGGCTTCGGGCGTATTAGTGTAAAAGGCTTGGCGAATATTTTCAGGAACCTCTTCGAGACTACCAAATAGCGTGCGCAGTCCATCAGCATCAATAAAACATATGGGATTATTGTGAACGAAACGATAAAGATTGAGGCCGTCAGCAGGTCCTAACGGGTCAGGTGAGAGCCAATTGCCGATAAACGGCGCGTAGTAGCGGTATTCGTAATGATAGAAGCCCGTGGCATCATCGTGCAGCTTGCCGCTGTAGCGATATTCTTTGAGCTTTACCTCACGAATACTCTCTCCGGCAATAAAGCTTGTGCCACCGAAGGGGAAATATTCTTCATAAGAAATAATTTCTCCGGCTTCGTCGAGCTCTAAGGATACCGATCCGAGATGATTGTGGGTGAGGTAGTGAAGTTTTTTATTGCCGATGTTGTCGGTCTCGCGCCCGCTTTGATCAATGCTCCATTGATGCAAGGTAGCTAAACGAGCCGAGCCATCGGTTATATGCGAGGTATGACGTAGTAAGCGGGTATTATCACCATGCGTGATCCGGCGGATCTCGCAGTCGTCGAAGTAAGTAGTCTCGGTAATTTCAATCTGACCAGCTACCAGTCGCTCGGTTATACGCCGTACGCGGTGACCATCGACACCGTAGACATAGTATTCAGCGTCGTCCGGCTCGCCCGAGCTTGAGCGATCGATGATAACCGCGCGTGTAAGGCGATTAGCATGATCCCAGTGCAAAGAGCGTAAATGCGGCAGCACAATCGTATTGCCGTTGGCATCGAAGCAAGATTCTGGGTCTACAAGTTCAGTGCCGTAAAGGTCATGACGCAGAAGTGAACGATTAGATGTGGTTGATGTCCACATCGCCGTAGTCCAATTCTGCGTTACCCCTTGGTGATGAATTTGCTCGATATTGCCGGCAAGGTCATATTCATACGAGCGCGTATAGCGCTCAATGGCAGCACCATTATTGAGACTGAGATGGCGAGTGCTTTTAATTGCGTTGGTATCAGCAAGCCCGTAACGATAGTCATGTTGTAGCAGAGCCTGGTGTACGCGGCCGGAGGCACTTTTGAGTTGATAGAAGGGATCATAGGTGAACTCGCAAGCCGAGCTCACAGTGAGCCCTTCAATGAGCGGATGGGTAGCTCCGGGATCTTGAACGTGGTCAACCCAACGTGAGATATTGCCTACGGGATCATAAGTATATTCAATATCTAAATAGTCTCGTGGCGAGCCAATTGCTCGGTTAGTAGTCAATCGTTGAAGGCGAAAAGTCTCAGGATCATAAAGGTAGCGAGTCTCGATATCATTGCCATAACGCAGATAAGTGCGCTGGCCCCTAGCATTTGCCTCAATACCTGAGGCTATAACTTTCTGGTGCCAGAGGTCGTCGGCAGTTGTTACTTGTATGTTATTAACATGTCCCAGTGCGGCGTAGTCGTATTCACGTGTTGTACCGTCCGGCAAGGTCCGCGCTACTACTCGGCCCAAGCCGTCAAAGCGTGTTTTTGTTTGATGCTCGGTTCCTGATACGGCTACGCGAGCAGGATCTGACCAATCAACCGTGGTTTTATATTCGTTACGTAGCGAGCGATGGCTGGCAGCAATTTGACCATCGAGGTGAAAACGCTCGATATATAGCACACCAGCTTCGTCATAATATTCTACTACCCGACCACGGGCATTTTTTAATGTCGCTTGTGAAACAGCAGGGTTATCGCCATAAGTGAGGCGTTCTACTATATGGTTGAGCCCCAGCGCACCATCTACCCTAGTTTCACTAGCGCGGCCGCCGGTATCATAGATATGCTGGGTATGAACGTTGCGACTATCCCAACGATGAATAGGTAGACCACGAGTGTCACGCAATATAAAGCGCTCGCCGGCGTCGTTGCTATGCTCGAGCAAAGAGCGACCAAGCATATCATAGCGATAAGTTAAGGCGATTAGACCCCGTGGATCACGCACTTGCTCCACCAGACCCGAGACGCCATATAGAGTAGTAGTAAGGCGTTCGATTCCACCTCCAGCAATTTCGCGCAGCCTAATAGTTCGACCGAGAGCATCGGTTTCAATTACCACTGGGGTATTGGCGTGGGCTTGCGCTTTTTCAAGCGCTGCGCACTCGGGATGCGCTGGTGGTAGAGTCAGCCGCAGAGCTTCATAAGCAGAGCCGACAATGCTATCATTGGCATCGGCTTGCTGGGTGCTCCAGACGTTATATATCGTACTAAGATGTGTACCATTTGGCAGATCTTGGCGAATGACTCTGCCGGCAGCATCATAGTGGTTTTGGGTAGCAACACCATAGCTACGCAAAGCAGCATCTGACTCGAATTGCGGTTGCGTAGAGAAGAACGGCTCATACTTACGTACTAAGAAGCCTTTATTATTGAAGACTTCGTGACCGCTGACCAGCCAGCGTTGCGCCGCATCGGCGAGTATTGGTTTACCTTCAGCATCAACACTAATCTCACCCGTTGCGCTGCGTTGCACCGCGGGCCCAGCTCCGGCTAGTATTTTGCTCTGTATAGATCGGCAAAAGCCGTTACTATACTGGATCGCCACGCGCATGCGGCCAGTTGCTACGGGCGTAGCGCCTTCACCGTTGTGCACCATTTGCTCGCGCTCAAGGTGAATTGTAAGCGGCGGCCCCTCGCCGCGCATGAAGGTTTCTAGATCATAGAAAAATACCCGTTGCGCTTGTTGTAGCACTGCTGCGGGATCACTTAGTACATCGGCTGCAGTTAAACCCGCAGGTACAACATGGGTAGCCAGGTCTTTGCTACCTATGGGATGGGGGTTACCGTCACTGCCGAGCTGCTCTCCCCGTAACCCAATAACGCTGGCAACTCCTAAAGGGTCATATAGCACTTCTGATATATTGGCATTGGTGTCGGTTATACGACTGGCAGCGAGCACCTGATAATCAGGCGTATATTCAATGCGATTAGTGAAAGAGTCTTCAATGGCGGTGATAAACAAAAAATATTGGTCGAAGGTAAAGGTCTGGCGTGCTCCATTTGGCGCCCTTTCTTCGTGTATACGATAGAAAGCTGAAGCATCGTGATAATGATATGTCGTTTCGTTCGCCCACCATAGACCCTCGGCACGTAGGTAATGACCATCTGCGGTCAGCATGGGCTCGGTCACCCGGCCGTCATATGCTGCAGCAACCGCCCCCTCGGGCAGAAACGCGCGCGCAACATGATGTAAAAGAGTCACATTGCCGACCTGCCCGAAAGGTAGTGGGCTTAGGTGAGAATCGTCCCAAAAAATATTACGAGTAAGCTTGAGGCGTTGGGCCTGTGGGCGATCGCTGGCTGGTACTTCATGAAACTCAATAGGTCTTACTAGCGCGTTTTCTATTTGTGGCAGCAAATCTTCACGCGTGAAGATACCGGTCGGACCAGGGTCTAGGCCGCTAAGCGCAAGACGTTGTTCTTCTGTCTCAATGCCAAGCTCGAAACGCTCGCTGTTGTCTATGCTGTTAAAAGCACTAAGCACAATTTCAGCATATAGAAGCTGTTGCTCGGTTCTTACTTCAGGCCCGCTTGCACGTCGCGGATAAGCTAATGATGCACGTTGGGTGACATTGCCGTAGGGGTCAGCAGCAATCAGTAAATCATGTTTGACGCGCGGGTCGCTAGATTCTCCTTCATAGTCGTAACATAGAGATTCGCTTTGGCAAAACGAGAACACGGCGTCGTGCTTGCTTATGATCGGCTGCAAACCTCGTATGCGATATGCAAGCTCAACTACGCGTAAGGGATGCTGCGCTGGGACGCCGTTGCCATCAACCGCATAGTATTCTTGACGCCACTCGACCCCGGCAAGTACTCGATAGGCGTCAAGCTGTTCTGCGGTGTTAAGCTCGGTTACATTTTCTATTACCGGCTCAGGTAGTCTTTGCCGTAAGGGATCAAGCGCGTAGCTATCGGCAGCGCGCTTATGTAGCGCGTCCATAGAGCCGGTGTGATACCAGGTACGTATTAGCGTTGGTGGCATCACTTGTTCGACCGGCAGCGATGCATCCGCTATAAGCGCGTCAGTGTCATAGGCATCGACTAGCCCATAACCAACAAAATGTCGCTCTTCATTATCGAAGTAG
This sequence comes from Deltaproteobacteria bacterium, assembly GCA_016931625.1. NCBI lineage: Bacteria > Pseudomonadati > Myxococcota > Myxococcia > Deltaproteobacteria bacterium. The sequence continues at coordinate 6,542 of JAFGEK010000020.1, forward strand.
CCATCATGATAAGCGTAGCGAGTTGTCATATGGCCGCCACCGATATGATCAACTCCCTCAATCTTGGTGACGACTGTACTATGACGTGGCAGGAGCGTATGCCATGGCCGCTCGCTTTGCTTATCGCGTAAATATTCACGAGCAGAGGAACGGTAAGCTAGCCGCGTCTCGCGGCCCATGCTGTTAGTTGTCGCTACTAATAGCCGCGGTGGCAAGTAATCAGTAAGCCTTAGATACTGAAGCGCCTGGCCTTCATGTGTAGCCAGTGGTGTCGACCAGACGAGGCAACGGGTGCCGTCACCTAAGAAATCGAATACCTGCACTGATGCGAGCGCATCGATAACTGGCAGGTTTTTTATGTTGTGCACATCGCTAAAGCTATTACCACTTTGATTGATCCAATAACGTATCTCGCCAGTACCAATATAAAGCAGATCTGCAGTGCCGCTGCCATCGAGGTCGACAAAGCGCAGTCGTCTAGTATCAAGCTCACCGAAGCCGTCGATAACCGGTGCATTCTCCATTAATACACTAGGTCCAAAGACGGCGTTACCTAGATTTGGCCAATACTCAATCCTACCATTGTCGACGCAGACCATATCTAAAAGGCCGTCGCCGTTCATGTCGGCAAAGAAGGTGCGCAAGCGGTGGTCTTGGATAAATGTTGGAGCGCCACCTGAGCGTCTGTCCGGTTTGGCGATGGTAAGCGGAGATGCAAAACCGTCTCGCCCTAGAGAAGGGTACCACACCATCTGATCGTGTTGGTCAACAATGAGGTCGGCATAGCCGTCGCCGTTCAAATCGACCCACTGGGCGCGAGAATTTGCAAAGTCTATCCGTGGCAGATGATGAAAAGCACAAAAACCCTCCCAGCGGCTACGATCACGATCGTGCTCGTAATACCCAGCTTCACGTCCTGTAAAGGCAACTAAATTTAAGTTACCGTCGCCATCAAAATCTTGCAGCGCAAAAGCCGCTGATACGGCTGCAGGAACTTGGCTGACCGTTGTTAATGGTCCAAAGTGTCCGTCTCCCAAGTTTTCTTTAAAATACCAAGTACCTCCCTGCGCACAAAGCACGCCGGGAATACCTTCATTATTGATGTCTATCCATTGATACAAAGCGCCGTCGAGGCCAACCGGTAGGTTGTCGGCTAAAACCGGTGTGGTAAACGATGAAGCAATATTGGTTTGACTGTAAGCAAGAGTAAGCGGTGGCAGCGCGCGGCTTTGCGTTATGCCGCTTGATGGATCTTGGCGATAGCCAAGATAAGTAATTTTCTCTAACACCGAGCCTGAAGCATCTTGCCGATGGTTAAGCTCGGTAGCGCCAACCAATAGAGGTGAGGCACCAAGCTCGGTAAAGCGATGAAACATTAAAATACGGCGACATAGACGGTAAGTGCGGATCTCAAAGCCCGGTCGATAAGTTGAAAATGAATCGCTACGAACACTCCAGTTATGGCCAGGGGCTGAGTCATCGGAAGGTGTGGCGAGCGCATCGGTCGCATGCTCGCCGTAATCTAGCACTACCTCGAAATGCCACTCGTTCCCGGCAACAACCGGTGTTTGTAGCGATAGTGGCTTACTGTTGCCATAGAGAATGCGTTTTAAATAGCGCTGCGCATAACCGTGGTATCGGCGTGTTGTTTCAAAGCTTTGCGTTACATCAACTCCGACACCGTCCTCAGGTTTGTAAAGAAAAACAATGGCGTTGCCCTTTGGATGATATTGCGCTTCTAGCAACCACTGAAAGGTACGGTGATTAGGGTCTTGGGGGTCGCTAATACGTGTAGAGTTGTCAGCGGCTAGACCAAATACCGAGACTACACCATTGCGCGCGTATGCCAGCCAGTGAATCCGGCCGCTGGCATGGTGTATCCACTTTTCAAACCTTTCAAATGATCGCTCAACTTTACTGCGATAGCGCTCAACGCGATAGTCACCGCGGTCGTCTGCTACCACTTGCCATTGATCACCTTGCTTGCGCCGAAAAGGGACGAGCGGTTGTCCACCTGAAAAAGTATAGCGATCTTTGGCTTCTTCATAGGTAGGCAAAGCTCGACTCGTATCGAGCCCAATACTTGCGACACCAGTAAGCAGCCAACCCACACCAAAGCTCGAGTTGCGCTCGCCGCTTAAATAATTGAGATTAAGGCTAGGAGTGAACGATTCTCGTCCTAAACTCAGGCGAACAGGTACCGACAAGCGTGCGGTGCCAGTAAGAGTATTGACGTCGACTTCGTGTTCTATTGACAGATCGCTAATGGCTGTCTCACGAAAGCCGGTCATTCAATGCACTCCTGATGCTAACGCATTAATAATTTTTTCTTGCAGCAAAACTAATTTATTTTTTATGCAATACTAGTCATTTTTAAACTAGCAACACATTTTTCAAGAGCAAAACCACCATGTTTACATGGTGGTGTCCCCCACCAATCCCTCTAAGCGGTGGCAACTTAAAAATATGTATTATTGTAACTACCCATTAAAAAGTTATACACCCCATATATAAAAATGATTCCTAAATACTATGGGTGTTGCATTATCCGCTATTGATTATGATTTTTAAGATTTGCTACGCGCAAGCAGGGGATACTAGATACGATTGAGGACGAATGCAACCATTAAATTAACTAATTGTAAGCGCCACGATAAATGTCCGCAGTAGTGCTGGTGATTTCAAGCAGTGGACGCAGCAACATACTACTTGAAACCACCGTTTAAGAGGCATGCCCTAGACATAATATTGCATACCGCCTAGTGTAGATCAGTTGCATGCGTGAACTAATTAAAATCTTAGTCTTTATAATATCCACAGTATTATTAGGTTGCATTTTAGCTCCGCCTTTATATTGGCTAGGCCACGCTGTTGGTGATAGCGGTCTTTGGCCTTTTCTATCTGAGTTTGAATTTCATCGCTATTTTACTCGCGCGATATTGATCGCTGCCATTGTTTTGTTATGGCCGCTTTTGCGTGCTTTGCAAATTCGTCGTTGGTCAGATTTGGGTCTTGCAGCGAATCCAGCGAGAATACGTCACATATTACTTGGTTTTCTCTTTGCAAGTTTAGGTTTAGGAATAACAGCGGCAATTCTTGTGGTTACCGATCGTGCATATATGCGGGATGCAATTCGTTATGCAAATTTGCCCAATGCCCTACTATCAGGAGTTGTTGTAGCTTTTATTGAAGAAAGTTTATTTCGAGGCGCCTTATTTGGTGCTCTAAGAAAAAGTTTTACTTGGTTAAAGGCATTAATTATTCTGTCTATTGTTTTTGCGGCGCTACATTTTTTAAAACCTCCGGATAATATTCAATTTGACACAGTTACTTGGATAAGCGGTTTTGAGTTATTTCCACAACTGTTTTGGCAATATGGTGATCCCATATTGTTGTTTGGTGGTTTTTTAACTTTAATTATTTTCAGTTTGGTTCTTGGATTTACCGTAGTTCAAACTAAATCATTATATGCAGCTATGGGCTTGCACGCTGGTTGGGTGTTTGCTTTAAAAGGTTTTAAACAGTTTGGACGATTAAAGGGTGAACCAAGCATATGGGTCGGAAGTGATTTATTAACAGGTTTGGTACCGGTTTTTTTAGTAGCAGCTACAGGGGCGCTAATGAGCTTTTATTTGTATAAAGAGAAACGAAATTCAATTTCAGGTCGTAATTTACCTAGGGACACCCCTTAATTAAACATCTGTTAGTGTTGGTCTAATTTTTTTGGTGCAGTATGCGTTTCCCGGTTAGTCAAGAAAAAGAATGCGAATTAATAGAACGCATGGAGCGTTTGGGAGTATCTGAAGACGACCTCCTTGAAAAATTTGTACACGCCAGCGGTCCTGGTGGGCAAAACGTTAACAAGACAGCAACTTCAGTTTATTTAAAACACTTAAAAACCGGTATAGAAGTGCGATGTCAAACAGCGCGTTCGCAAGGGCTAAATCGTTATTATGCGCGCAAAAAATTAATTGAATGCTTAGAAGCAAAAATTGCTGGCGAAAAAAGTGCCCATGAACAAGCAATTTTTAAATTGCGTAAACAAAAACGTCGCCGTTCACGTCGCGCTAAAGAAAAAATCCTCGCTGGCAAACATCATCAAGCTGCAAAAAAAGCCGCAAGAGTTAAACCTGATCAAGGTGAGTAATTAGAAACACACCATAGTTATATTTTAAATAAACTTACGAAAATAGAGCATATCCCTTAAGTACCGCATCACATATCAATTGAATCATATTTTTAAAATCACCTAAATCACCTCTGCCTAGCGCCATATAATATTTATAGCGGTCATCGATTTCGATAATGGCAGGTGGTAAACCATGTTTTAACAATTGTGTTTGCATAAGCAAACGACCAGTGCGGCCATTGCCATCAAAGAATGGATGAATTGCCTCAAATTCATAGTGGTCACGAGCAACTTGGGTGAGAATATCAGGCTCACTAGCATTAATTGTTTTCATTAGCTCACGCACTTTAACCGGGACCATTTGGGCGTTTGGTAAAACTTTTTCAGTGTTGGTAAGATTAACATAGCCAGTACGGTACTTGCCTGGTAATTTATCATTAAAATTATACATAACTATTGAATGTATTTTTTTTAAATAGTCTTCATCGATTTTTAAAGCAGGACGAACTGTTTCAATCATATGCAACATAGCATTACCATGATTTACTGCTTCAAGTACTTCTAAAAACTCTTTACCACGAACATTTTTACCAGCGATTGCATCCGCAGTTTCACGCATAGTCATCCGGCTGCCTTCAATAGCATTTGAATGATAGGTCATCATTAAAATTAAACGCTCACGCAACTGAGAATTATTTCTTAATAAATCAGCGGGTTTTTTAAGCGAATTTTTAAGTTTTAAAACATAGGGGCGTAAGTCCACATGAGCCTTAAATAGGTCATCAATATCGTGTGATTCACGTGGCTGTGGTTTGCTTTCACCATTTAGCCAACGCCGTATCGTTCTATAGGTAACTTCAAGTTCTTTGGCGAGAGCAACTGGTCCAAGGCCGGTAACTTTAATTATACGTTGAAGTTTTTCTTGATCAGTAAAAGGATTAAAAGCCATTATTTTAGTATGACATTTGTCATACTAAAATGCAATTATATTGTATGACATTTGTCATATTAAATTGTTTATTATATATAATATTTGTCATATTGGGTATGTCGTTAATATTTATGCCCAAGCACCACTTTTGCAAAATGCCTAAAAGAACGGTCGTAGGTACGTTCGGCAGTATTCGGAAAGTAGCATGCTGGCAATTCGTTATTGCGGCGATGATAAGCGATACATTCACAGCAAAATCCTTTACGTGAACAAGGCTCATAACTGCAATTACAAATTTTTAAATTACGCTCGGTTTTACATTCCATAAGGTTTTAGCCTTCCCGACGTTTTAGCTGTTCTTCTGCAGTAATTTTTTCATTAGTATTTTTATTTAAAGAAACTAAAGAAAGAGCAGCGGGTAATATTAGTAAAGCCGTTGCCAGGCATGCAATCTCACCCATAACAGCTAGCAAACCAAACGAAAATAAAGCTCCGTTACGAGATAATAATAATGAAGAATAGCCAATAATGGTAGTTGCTGAACAGGCTGCAACAGCAGCACCTGAATGGCTAACGGCGCTAACAATTTCTTTGCTGCTGGGTTTTGCTTGGCGATAGCGACCATATATATTAGTCGCATAATCTACGCCTATGCCAAAAGTAATTGGCAGTGCGATAAAGTTAAGAAAATTAAGGCGCATTCCGCCAATTGCCGCGATGCCAACTGTCCAGATAACACCTACTAAAAGAGCGATAGTTACTTGCAAACCACCAAGAGTACTGTGCATACCACGAGCAATTTTACTATCGCGTACCATGCGTGCCAAGAGCAGCGAGAGAATTAGTACACCTAAAAAAGCAGTAATGGTAGCGATTGGACCATCATGGCCTATTGAAGAAAGCATATCAGCAAAAATTAAATATGATCCGGCGATATATACATTATCTGGTATAGGTACCGAGCGTGCTTCTTTGGCTAAACGTTGTACAACATGTCCATTGGTAGTGGTTATACCATAGCGTGGAAAGAGTAATATCAGTCGGCCAACAGTACCATCATTTTCAGTAAATTGTCGGATCAGAGCTTGTGGCAGATCTTTGCGTAAGAAGGGTTTAAGACCAACAGGTGGCATCCAATCACTAATTAATTTTTGTGTATCTACATCTAATTGATGTCGTACTACTGGAGTGAGTTTTTTACGAATATTGGAGATGATTGCTAGTTTTTCTGTTTGTTGTTTGGGCACTAATCCTTGCAAAGTCAACACACCGCCAATAAGAGTTTTTCCCTCTCCTTGATCAACAAGTTGACGATAACGTTCAGCTATGGGTTCAACTTCTTTTGTAGTTTCGGTTAAGACAATGATAGGAGTAACTAGACGCTTTAATATTGCGTCCATTTTTTTAGCGACACTTATATAGCCATTAGGTTCGGTTGCCCAACTTGATCTCAACTTAGTAGTATCTTGCTCAAAAGGATCGTTGCCAACATTTAATACTGCCACAATAGCTAAAACGGTTGCGAGAGCCCCAAATGTTATAACTTTTAGCGAATTATTAACAGCTAGAGTACCTATGTGTGCAAAATAGCGATCAATACGTGCATTGAGCGCAGAACTTTTTAAACTTCTTACTTTGCCATTTATCGGCCAACGCTTTTCAAGTGCTAATGCTAATGGGGGCAAGCAAAGATAGGTTGCACCCCAGCAAAGAAACATACCAATAGCACCCATGAAACCAAATTGGCTGTACCCGCGAAAAGTAGTAACTAGTAATGCGCCATATGCAAGTGCTGCGGCAGTTGCAGCAATAATGGTGGGTAAAGCGGTTGCATGTACCGCTATACGCATGGCAGCTTCTTGAGGAGTAGCTTGTCGTCGTTCTTCAACAAAGCGCGAAAGTAAGATAATACCCGGGTTGACGCCATTGCCTACGATTATAGCACCAAGAAAAGCAGTGCTGGCGTTAAGTGAACCTAAAAAGCCATAAGATATTGCAAGCGTTGTCGCAGTGCCAGCAGCCAAAGGTAAACCAAGCGCCAGCAGACTGGGGAACCAACGAAAAAAGATCAGCAATAAAATTGCTTCAAGCAAGAGAACGAAAATACTAGAAGTAAGCAAGTCTTTTTGCAGGGAGTGTTGCTCTTGAATCACAGTTTCAACATCACCGGTAAATTCTAGGTGTAGGTCAGCAAGATGCATTTCTTGCTTAATTATATTTGCAATATTTGCAATAGCATCGCGAAATCTAAGACTAGCTTGATAGCCACTGGCGCCTTGGCGTGGATAAAATACCATTGCCAGTGAATGACCATCGGCACCATCGTAATAGCCTGATGGATAATTACGAAGAATGGTTTGTTGTTCTTTATAGCGATCAAATATTTCGTTAAATGAAGGTGGCGGGTCTTCAAGCCCTAAGTCAAAAGGATTAGCAGAACGCCGTGCATAAGCGATATGCTCATCTAAACGGTGCTCAATTTTATTTAAATCCTCAAGATCAATATAGAGTGCTCGCCTTGGTGTAAAAAATGACTGAATTTCGCTAGGGCGATAATCAATGAGGCGAGGGGCATTTTTGCCTAAATTATTACTACGTGCTGCTAGTTCATCGGCGAAAGCGTGGAGTTTATCAACAGATGGACCAGATAAGTGTAATCCAAGCTGCATATTATCGCCAAGGCGATTATGCATCTCATTAAGAGCTTTAATACTGGGAGCATTTGCAGGCAGTAATTCTTCAATGGCCGAACGTAAATTTGTATACAGCATTACTGAAAATGGCAGAGAAGCACAAAGTACAGCTATGCCAATAGCAATGGTGGTGCGGCGTTTTATCGAGACTACCTCGATGATACGCCCTAATATCTTTGACAACATTGTCTCCTTGGTAAAACATTAGTTATTTGAATTTTCATAAAAACCCTTTTATTAACTGATGAATAAAGCAAAGATCATAACCAAATATTCAACAAACCAATTCCCTATTAGTGATACTTAAAATGTAAATTTATCTGATTGATATTAAGTAGGTAAGTGAGCATGTCTATACTGAATTTGCAACCCGTTAACTAAACAAGCGTGGTATGGTCGTTGTGCTAAAACAACAAGCTACTAGCGCAGCTATTTATAAAATTAAATTATACCTAATTAGACGATAAATAATGCGAAAATATTTAGGGACACCCCCTATTTGTTTTCGCGTTTTTCTAAGTGTTCTTTAATTATTGCTTCGGTTAACTCTGGCACAATTTCCCATGCTATCCGTTCGATAATTTCTTTGGCCAGCGCTTTAATCATATTTTCATCGATTCCCGATAAAGATGCAGGTTGCGTCGATGTAGTAGCAGTTGCAGCAGCAGCAATATTAGCTGATGGTAGTGTTGCTTCAGGTAACGAAGGCATCTGTGCAGCACCATCATGTGCTGGTGCTATCTGCTGTAAATTGGGTTCAATGGCAAATGAAGATCCAAGTGACGATTCAATAGCTGGTGCTTTAAAAGGTGTTGTGATTTGCGCTGCAACTGGTGGAGCAGGTGGAGAACCAACTGGTGGGGTAGGCGGCGCATTAAATCCACCAAAAGAAGCGTTAGTAGCTCCAAGAGCAGGTGGTTTTTGAGCTGGCGTCGATGTGAGAGCATTAAATGGTGAAGATGTCGTTGGTCCTGGTGACCAAATAGAAGGTGAAGTTGGCCCAGATGGTGGCGTTGGTGGCACTGTAGTTGGCGTTGTCGCAGGACGAGCTGGTGGTTGCGGAGCAAAACCAGAACTAGCCGGTGTAGGTGGTGGACGCGGGGTTGAAAAAGGAGAAGCGCTTGGCATTTTGGGCGTTGATACCGGCGGACCAAATGGGGTGACTACTGGTGCAGCCATTGGTTTTGGCGCTGCAATAGAAGTTGGAGTAGGAGCCATTTTAGGGGCTGCTACTGGTGCAAAACCAGGAGTTGGAGACGGTGTAGGTGTTGAAGTTGGTGCTGCAAAACTAGGCAGCGTAGCTTCAGACGCAGGAGCAAATATAGAAGATGCAGATGCAGATGGCGATGGTGTTGCAGTTACAGAAGGCATCGCAGGTGGACTGCTCGGCAGCGATGGTGGTGTGATTGCTGGTCCTTGCGCAGGTTTTGCAGCAGCAGCGGTAGCTGCAGGTGGCATAGGTGCGGTTGCGGTTTTCATGGTTGCGGCAATAGGTTGTGGGCCGCTGGCGCTAATCGGCGCTCCCACAAGTTTTTTTACGCGATCGATTAATGACTGAGTATCAAATGGCTTAAGCAAATGGCCAGCAGCACCACAAGCTTGGATGCGACCATCATCAACAGGGTCGGCGTTATTACCGAGCAGCAGCACTGGTACATTAGCTAATGATGGGTCACTTTTTATTGTTTGACAAACATTGTAACCATCAACACCAGCTAGATGCACATCAACAAGCGCCGCATCGATTTTAACTTTTTGCGCCTGTGCAATAGCTTCGTCAGCAGTAGCGACAGCAGCCACATTAAAGTCTTCACAAGCAAACGTAATTTGCACAGCTTTTTGTATGGTCGCGCTGTCATCAACGAGCAGCAGTTGATAAGCCATTAGCTAATCCCTTTTGGTTTTAAATATGTATTTATAACGCCGCCATTTAGTCAGGGTCAAATTTTGTCTTATCTTAAAGCTTTGCTTTGTTTAGCTATCGCATATATTCTGCAAAAAGCTATAAGAAGAAAAATATTTAAGAAAATATGGTTGTGCATTTGCTTATGATGAAGTGTAGGTTACACTTTAAAAAGACAATTATGGGGTACAACATTAGATTTTTTCTCTTATTCATATGCACAATTAATATTTGTGCCTGCCAGAACTATCCCTTTGAGCTTCGTGAACCTCGTCGTGAAAATGTGCAGAAAATCGAGCAAATTGTGCTTACGGCGCGTCCTACAGATATTCTTTTTGTTATTGATAATTCCGGCAGTATGATGGAAGAGCGTGCTTTAGTGCGCGAAAATGTTGCAAATTTTCTTGATGAATTAACGCAGAGCGCCACGGACTTTCAGGTCGGGCTAATAACTACTGATGTCGAGTGCAATTTGCCTACTCTTGATTGCAGTAGTGCAGGTTTGAGTTCAGCAGATTGCTGTCTTGATAAAAGTCGTACCTTATTTTCGACATCAGGTTACAAATGTGAAGATCGCGATACCAATGACGATGGCACATTTGATTACACTAACTGTGATGGTGGCAGATTGCGTAGCTCAGATGGCACTAATCGCATTTTTACCCGTCCGAGCACTGCTGAGCGTCAAGATTGGATAGATCGTTTTTCTAATGCGATCGCAATACTTGACTGTGATCCTGCTAATAACCGCGCGCAAGGTTCGGGCTATGAAGCCGGCCTTGAAGCAATGTGGCGTGCGATAAGTTGCAGTGTTGGTGCTGATGAATGTCCTGATCATAACGTTGCGCAACTTAACGCTGGTTTTATTAGGCAAGATGCTGATTTAGTAATTATTTTTATTACCGACGAAGATGATTGCAGCTTTGATACAAGTACTCGTGCTGCAAACGATCCTTTATATTATCGCCAATCCGATTTATCTAGAGCTGCTAATCCAGATTACCAAGCAGATCATTTATGTTCAGCATCTGAATGTTATTCTTACTATTTTAAAGGTTTTCCCGATAATTATACCTATAGATGTGGACTTACAGACCGTTCAGTTGCCCCACCTGAGCCTACGGCAGTATCTACATATCTTGATAAATTAATTGCCCTTAAGGGTGATGCCTCACGTATTCGCGCTGCGGCTATTATAAGCGGTATGCCAGATAGCAGTGATAGCTTAGCAGGTTTTAATGATGCAGCATGTTATACAGGCATTGGTGGCGCCCCAAGTCTTGATTGTAGTTGTTTAGCTACAAGTCCAAGTCAATTATATTGCGACCTAACCGGCGGAGAACGTCATCCTGGGGTTGCCGAAATTCTTAAAGTGCCACAATGTGTGGGCGATTTGGCAACTGAAGTTACATTTGACCTGCAAGGCGGCTGCCAAAGCTTACCTGGTACGCGCTATTCTCAATTTATGCGTGATCTTTCTGAGCGTCATATTAATGCAGGTAAGGCATCCGATGTATTTATCGACTCTATTTGCCAAGCGCATTATGATAATACTTTGTACAATATCGTAAACAACATTATTATTAAGAACTGCTTTTTATTAAACATAACTCCAACGAGTGTGAGTGATATCAGCGTGAGTCTTAATGGCAACAAGCTAGCAAATGTTGAAGTTAAATCTCGAACTCCCGGATGGAGTTGGGTTGAAGGTTCTCAAGAAATTTGCCTTGAAGGTGGTTTGAAAAAAACTGTTAATGATCGATTTGAAATTTACATTCTCTCCCCTTAAGTTAAGTGAGATTAAATGCAAGCTAAAGACTGCCAGAGAGGTTTTTGCATGCATGGCATAATAATTCGCATAGGTTTATTTGCCTTAACTATAGGTATTGCCGCATGCCAAGGTTATGATTTCTTATATCAACCTGATGCTACACGTCGTGGCGTGCATTTGCGTTTTACGGTTGAGACCCCCTCAAAAGCGGATATTTTGTTTGTTATCGATAACTCACCGAGTATGAAAGAAAATCAAATTGCCCTTAAAAATTCAATTGGTATGCTGCTTGATGAGTTAGGACCTAATGATACTAGCTATCGTATAGGTATTATTTCTACTGATGCCATAGGTCGCACTACTGACTGTTGTGGCAATGATTATGGCTTGGGCTATGCCACCGCTATTGATCGTTGTGATTCTGACCCTAACTATCCTTATCTAAACTGCCCAAATGTCGATCCGGCTATTAAAATACGCCGACCGCATGATGGTGCTTTGGGGCGATTAATTGCTGCATATGATTCAGCATCTTTCAATTCTTCGATCTACAGTTTATTGCTAGATACAACGGTAAAACAAACAGCTTTTGAAGCAATGCGACCAACTTCAGTAACCGCAGGACCGGTGAATGGTACTACACCAACAAGCGTGACCGGCACTCAAGGTGTGCCATGGGTTATTGACCGCGATATTATTCGTAGTAATGCCTGTAATGCCTGTAGTTGTGATTGCTCTATTGACGATTATAAAGATAGTGACTGCTATACTGATTGTGTTGAAGATGTTGCCGCTGCCATGGTGAAAGCTTACTTTAGTTCAAATATCGAAGGTCTTGGCACCAATGGTATTGGTTGGGAGCAAGGGATCAAAACAGCTTTGCTGGCTATTGGCGTCAATCCTGAACTAATTGGTGATAACGCTTTAGCTCCTGCCAATAGTACGCTTAATGGACCTAATAGGTTCACAGACTATATCAATAATACAGCGACACCAGACACCAAATGGCTACGCGATCAAGCTATATTGGGGGTAATGTTTTTAACTGATGAAGAAGATTGTTCGATGCAATCTGGTGCTTTTCAATCATTAATAACTTTAGAAGATTCACCAGATTACCCGCAATCAGGAATTGGTCCTGATGGTTCTAGCTGCTATCAAACTGACGGCCAAGCTTTATTAATTGACACCACTCGATTGGGGCAACTGTTTGCCGGTCGCAAAGGTGCTCGTATTGCTCTTGGCCTGATTGGTGGGGCACAGCCAACAGGTCCTGATGAAGATGAAAAGAAGTATATTTCAGGACGAGCGGCCGATTGCACTAAAGATTCTCAAACTGCTTCAACCTATGATCCAGAGTATGAGTGTTCATGCTTAGCAGATAATATTTCAACTGACCAGAGATGGTGTGATTATACTCAAGATACTACTTCCCCGGCTATTAATGGTGGCTGTATTGCCATGGCTGGTAATCGTTATGTCAGGACTATGACCGATAGTTTTTCGCGTTTAACTTTTGATAGTATCTGTCAGTCAGATTATAGCGGTGCCTTGCAGGCATTTGCCAAAAAACTTATTAGCGCCTGTTTTGAAATTGACTTGGAAGTAAGACCTGCTCACGACAGCCCTAGTAATATCCAAGTTATGCGTACGCCCAACGCTCAAGAAGGCAGCGATGCCGCCACCACTATGGTTGATCAACTACTTGATTGTAACGAAGAAGGGCCTGGTTGGTGTTATGTGCCGCCAGTAATACCAACTGACCCAGAACTTATTAGCAGCACCCAAAAACCGCAGATATGTTTAGTAGGTTTCGACCGCTTAATCGGAGATATTTACGATATTTTCATTCTTAGTACCGATTATTATGATGCTACTAAGTAATATTTTCATTTATCAAGTTTATCGTTGACCATATAAACACTTAATAAAGTACTTATATAAGTGTTTAACGAATTATAATTTTTCATGACGGCCAACTGTTAAAATTCGATGCGCTGCCGCCGCAGCGCCAAAGCCGTTGTCAATGTTTACTACGGTTACCCCCGAGGCACAGGAATTTAGCATGGCTAATAGGGGGGTCAGGCCACCCAAACTAGCTCCATAGCCAACCGAAGTTGGTACAGCGATGATTGGTTGAGCACAAATACCGCCTACAACTGATGGTAGGGCTCCTTCCATACCTGCAATTACAATAAGTAATTGGCAAGTGTTTATGGTTTCTAGAGAGGCAAGCAATCGATGCAGACCAGCAACACCAATATCATTGATTTGAACAACTTGAGCACCAAAAAATTCACAAGCGATAGCAGCTTCGCGAGCAACGGGCATATCGCTAGTGCCAGCACATAAAACTCCGACTTTTCCAATCATATCTGGGGGATGACGTATAATGCTAATAGTATGGGCAACTTCATCATAAACAGCATCTGGTGCTTCAGTTTTTAGCGTAGAATAAGCTTCATATTTGGTTCTGGTACACAATACATTGCTATCAGCTTTTAGCAACGATTGAGCTATAGCAACTATTTGCTTTGGCGTTTTATTTTGGCCGAAAATTATCTCAGGAGTGCCTTGTCGCAGTTCACGGTGATGATCGATTTTAGCTTCAGACAATTGTTCAAATGGAAGGTTGCGCAGCCTTTGTATTGCATCATCGATAGAGAGTTCATTGTTTGCAATCTGCGATAAGATATTACGTAAGCGGTCGTTATGCATTGATAGGCCCTGTTGTCGTTGTTGATTTATGCATTAATTATTTCAAGCAAGCTCCCAGAACGTAAACCAGCTAAATCAAGAGTTACATAAACAAAGCCTAACTTTTTAAACTCACTAACTATGTTTGACACATGTGGTAATATTGTTGTCAGTTGTGCAAGTGGCACTTCAATACGCGCGATAGCATCACGATGGAGACGAACGCGTACTTCGTTAAAACCTAGCTTATGCAAGAATTCTTCGGCATTACCGACAAGTTCTAAGCGATCTTTAGTTATCGACACTCCATAAGCGATACGTGAACTTAAACAAGGTGAGGCGGGACGTTCAGCAACATCAAGCCCTAAATTACGTGCCAAAGCACGCACATCATTTTTAGTGGCACCTAGTTCAACTAATGGAGAAATTATGCCAAGCTTTTGTGCAGCTTTATGTCCTGGACGATGCCCATGCAAATCTTCCGCAGTAGTACCATCGATTACATAAGCATAACCGTGTTCATGTGCGGTTTTTAAAAGTAAAGAGAAAAGCTCATATTTACAGTAATAGCATCGTTCTGTGGTATTGGTGCAATAATCTGCTTGTATTAGTTCATTTGTTTGAACATTTAAATGGGTTAAGCCGAGTTCTTGGCAGAGTTTAATAATTTCGCGTTGATGACTAACCGCAAGACTCGCTGAAACACCAGTTACCGCAAGAGCTTTTGAACCGAGGGAGCGAGCTGCAATTGCTGCTAATACTGAAGAATCGACACCACCAGAAAGTGCTATAACTACAGAAGATAATTCTTTTAAGCGTTTTTCTAATCCTATTTGAAGTTTAATGGTTTTACTATCTCGTACTTCATTTGACGTCATGCAACCCTCAATTAATCTTTTAGTGGCTTATTGTGTATACTACTATCGCTGATCTTCATAGGATTACCTACATCGTCTATAAAATATGAATATTGTTAACTGGAAGATCAACGTAAGTATGGCAATAATTAGAATATATGTATTTGCTCATTATTGAGCACTTGGTTGGAGTATAAATTTTTATGCTGAAAATTTCGGTAGGCATTGATTTAGATAATTTGTATTCAGGAATTACTAGAATAGCCAATAAACAAGTACGCCTTCAATATAATGAAATATTAGATTGTGTTAGCAGTAGTATAATAAGAATTAATAATTTTGATTTTGTTCACTTTGAAAAACAAGCAGAAATAAGTTTGCCTAATGAATTATGGCAATACGCTGAAGGTACTTTAAGCAAGGTATGGATTAGTCTCGAAGATTTACATCGCATACTTAATTCATTGGTGTTAATTCATGATACGAACTTAGATGAGATTGAAACTCAAGAGAAAATTACCAGCCAAAATATCGGTAAACCAAAAACCTTATTAGATGGAATACCTACGCAGCTTTGTGAAACAGCATGGGTAGTATGCTACTCCATTACTCGAGAAATTGAATCATTTCAAAAGCGACTACCAGCTATTCTTAAAATTGATGATAGCTGGGAATTAGTTGGAGCAGTTCAAGAACATTTTGGCCATTTACAAAACGCTATAACTGCGTTGCTAAATGGTCTAGTAAGATGCCTTCCTGGTAGCACTGGACTGACAAAAAATAGTGGTAATAGTGCAAATTTATTAGCGGCACTTGAATTGCGCACTCGCATTTTTGCTTTAAGAGACAATGTATTATGCTTAGAAACTCGGGCAAAACAGCAATCTAATGTAGATATTTTAAATATTCTTCAAGATGTTGGACGATTAATAGATGATTTTGAAAATACTCCAGCTTTTGAATGGATGCGTGCTGGCGATAAGCAAAGCATAATTGAACAGCATCGAGCCATTGAAGAACTAATGACTTTTTGGTCACCAATGCGCTATCAACCATCACTACGGGCAATTTCTTTATTGGCTCGTTTTTTAGAAGCGTTAGAAGTAATCAACTATCGTGAATGTTTAATGAATCACGATCGTACTGCATTGCAAAAAGTGATAGATAATCTTGAAAATTTTTCAAAATCACCTGGTTATGACATTGCAAAAAGTATGGCGGCTTTAGCAGATATACAAGGCTGTGATCGTGAATTGGATCGTTTGCTGGCTTTGGCTCTTGATGTAAATAGTGAACCACCTTGGCATGCTATTATAGCAAGAGCTAAAGAAGTCTTGGCAGGCCTTGGAGGCAAACCCCTTCAAAGCCATGAATCTTAATTTTATATTTCAATTCGATGATTAAATAATTAATCTACAAATTATATATTATTTAACGGTCATTATCATCGTAGTCATAATCATACCCATACTCATCTTTTTCGTCCTCTTCCTTTTCTACCTCCTGCTCATCGTCATCATCGTCATCAGAGAAGTCAAAATCATCGTCATCGTCATCATCATCATCATCATTTAAATCATCATTTAGTTCATCATCGAAATCATCTTCGATGTCGCTAAATTCATCATCATCATCGAATCCGAAAGCATCGTTGTTGCTAATATCGCCAGCTTCATCATCATCTTGATCAAGGTCATCCTCTACCTCGTCATCTATTTCTTCATCAATCTCATCATCTGATATTTCATCATCGTCGAAGTCTTCGTCGAGATCATCAAAGTCATCGCCTTCATCATCATCGAAATCATCTTCAAAATCATCTTCTATATTTTCGTCATGATCAGATTCGTCCTGTTTGTTGTTTGCTGGTTTTTTCTTGACGGTTTTCCTTCGTGTCGCCGCCATTAATTGTGTTTTTGCTACATTTTCTTCGAAATGCGGATTCACGCTTTTGCTCCTTAAGTCCAGTGGAGTTCAAGCTCTCTTTGGACAACGTTCGATGCGATTAACGCCCGGACGTAAACAAATTAGCAAGCGCGAGTCAATTGCTTAAACTACTACTTAAGGATCGTAAAATGTTAAGGTAAGTATAACACCTACAATTTCGAGACTTGATTCAGCTATCTAGATATGATTCCTGCAATAATTTTGCCCACTTTGAAGCGAGGATCAGCGAATGGCTGCAAATGAAAAACAAAATTCTTCTGCAAAAAGTCACAGAATAAAATCTACAATTTCGCGAAAAAAAAAGATCACGATAACTAAAAAACGAAAACAACCACATCCTAAAGATCATGAAAAAGCGTTTTTTGTTCACCCCAAAAGTATTATTGATAAGGGTGCTCAAATCGGTCTACGTACTCGCATTTGGGCTTTTGCTCATGTTCTTAATGGCGCAATTATTGGTAGTGACTGCAATATCTGTGACTGCGTTTTTATAGAAAATGGCGTTATTTTGGGAAATCATGTCACGGTTAAAAATGGGGTGCAGCTATATACCGGTGTAACTACAGAAGATTATGTATTTATTGGTCCCAATGCTACTTTTACCAATGATTTACGGCCTCGTGTTGCTCATCCGGTACCACTTGATCAATATGCAAAGACACACCTTGCTTATGGTACTAGTATCGGTGCTAACGCCACTATTATTGCTGGAAACAATATCGGAAGATATGCGCTAATTGGTGCTGGTACAGTTGTTACTCATGATGTACCAGCATACGCATTGATTGTGGGTAATCCTGGCCGCCAAATTGGCTGGGTATGTGAATGCTCTGCACGTCTTGATAATGACTATAAGTGCCCAAAGTGTTTAAAAAGATATGGTTTCACTAAAAGTCAGACTGGACTTTATGAATTAGCAACCTAAATCATAAACATTAAACTTCGCGTGTTAGACCGACAACTTGCCGTAAATCACAATAGACGGCATAGTGCTTTCAATACTAGCAGTTCTGGCATGTAAATTTTCATGCATTTTTTATGGTGTCGGCTAATAATATCGTAAGTTGATGTGCATTGATAATGCACCGCATAAAATGGTAAGGGGTTATATACACGAAGATTTTTTTAAAATTAACAAAGAGGCAATAATGGCTGAAAGCAAAAAAAAAGCACCCCCAATTGAACACGCACTCACAAAACCAGGTGAGACAGACGGTATAATTGTAATTCCTGAAGAATTACCAGTTCTTACATTACGTAACACGGTGCTTTTTCCTGGTTCTATTGTACCCCTTGGGATCGGTCGACCCAAGACCGTTCGTTTGGTAGAAGAGAGTATTAAAGACAATGGCATTGTTGCAGTAGTAGCACAGCGTGATCCTGAGGTTGATGACCCGGTTCCGGCAGATTTATATTCAATGGGTTGTGCGGCTCGTTTAGTAAAGTTGGTAAAAGCTTCAAAAGACAACTTTTCGGTAGTAGTACAGGGACTTTCGCGAGTGCGAATGTCAGAATATACTCAATCTCTACCATACTTAAAAGCCAGGCTTAGTGCTGTTGAAGATGTAACGACGAACCAGGTTGAGGTCGAAGCATTAACTATGTCGTTAAAAAAGACAGCACGTGAAGTTTTAAGGCTTATTCCTGAATTGCCACCGTCGGCCGCTGAGTTGTTAGAAAGAGTAGATGATGCAGGCGTATTAGCAGATTTAATTGCATCAAACGTTGAAGCATCGGTTGATGAAAAACAATCTGTGCTTGAGACGATTGAACTAGTCTCGCGCATGCGTAGAGTACTTGAACTTTTATCTCGGCAACTCGAAGTATTAAAACTTTCTAATAAAATTAGCTCTCAAGTTAAGGGAGAGATGTCGAAAACTCAGCGTGAATATTATCTGCGCCAACAATTGAAAGCGATTAAAGAAGAGTTAGGAGAAGGTGATGATAGTGATGATGATTTGGCGGAGTTAGAAACTAGAGTTAATGATGCTAAACTTCCTGAAGAAGCTGATAAAGCAGCACGCAAGGAATTGCGACGGTTACGTAATATGTCGCCATCTCAAGCTGAATATACCGTAGCTCGTACATATGTGGAGTGGTTGTGCGATTTGCCATGGAGCAAATGGACTTCTGATCGCATAGAATTAAAAGAAGTACGTGAAGTTTTAGATGCAGATCACTATGGTTTAGAGAAGATTAAAAAACGTATTATTGAATACCTTGCGGTACGAAAACTGAAAAGCGATATGAAGGGCCCGATTTTATGTTTTGTTGGACCTCCAGGTACTGGCAAAACTTCATTAGGGCAATCAATTGCTCGTGCTATGGGGCGAAAGTTTGTGCGTGTTGCTATGGGTGGCGTGCGTGATGAAGCTGAAATACGTGGCCATCGCAGAACTTATGTCGGGGCACTGCCGGGTAGAATTATTCAGAATATGAAAAAAGCGGCAGCGAATAATCCGGTATTTGTTCTCGATGAAGTTGATAAATTAGCACATGATTTTCGTGGTGATCCATCCTCAGCATTACTTGAGGTTCTTGATCCAGAACAAAACCATACTTTTGCAGATCACTACATTGATGTTCCTTTTGATCTGTCAAAGAGTTTTTTTATTGCTACAGCCAATCAACTTGATCCTGTTCCTGCGGCACTCAAAGATCGTCTCGAGATTCTTGAGTTACCTGGGTATACACATGAAGAGAAGTTAGAAATTGCTAAGCGTCATTTATTCCCTAAAGCGCTTGAAGAACATGGCTTATCAAAAGATAAATTAGATATAACCGATGAAGCAGTAAAAGAGATGATAGCTACTTATACACGCGAAGCAGGTGTTCGTAATCTCAAACGTGAATTGGCTTCAGTTTGTCGCGGCGTTGCTGTTATGTTTGCTGAGGGAGAGACTGAAAAACGTATAATTGAGAAAAAAGATCTTGAGCCAATTTTAGGGCCAGAGAAGTTTTTCAATGAAGTAGCCGAGCGCACTGAAATTTCTGGTGTTGCTACTGGCCTTGCGTGGACAGCTGTTGGTGGCGATATACTTTTTATCGAAGCAACAAAAATGGCTGGCAAAGGTGGACTGACACTTACTGGCCAACTTGGTGATGTTATGAAAGAGTCAGCGCAAGCTGCGCTTTCATATGCAAGATCGCAAGCAGGAACGCTTGGGATCAGTGATGAGCTATTTCACAAGTTTGATCTACATGTTCACGTTCCTGCTGGTGCTATACCAAAAGATGGTCCTAGTGCCGGTGTTACTATGCTTACAGCGCTAGTTTCACTGCTTACAGGTATTAAAGTGCGTGCAGATGTTGCCATGACTGGTGAAATCACATTACGTGGCAATGTATTGCCAGTCGGAGGTATTAAAGAAAAAGTCCTTGCAGCAAAAAGAGCAGGGGTTAAACGAATAATTTTGCCAGCACGTAATAAAAAAGATCTAACTGAAATCCCCCCAGCTAATCTTGAAGGTATTGAATTTGAATATGCGCACCGTATCGATGAAGTGCTTAAAGCCGCTTTAATAAGTCAGCCTATTCCATTAACAACAGTTACATCAACAGAAGCACCTTCAACTGAGCCTGTGCTACCCAATTAATACCGTAATATTATCAATAAGTTGGTTCATTTAAGGGTAAGTCGCAGACAGGATTTCTGCGAGCACATGGCCGTAAGTAGCGGATTTCGTGAAGATCGACGGGAGACATTTAGGGGCACTCCCTACATACGCCGAACTCATTGTAATTACAGATGATCATGAATGCTTTTATAAATGCAATAAGTCAGGGAGTCTGACAAATTAATTCTTGTCGACTTGCACGACAACTGGCAGTATGCCTGCGGTTATTAGACCAAAAAGAGGCTGTAGGATTATCGGGATGCTTATTTTGTAGAGGTGGCTGTTCTTCCCATGAAATTCGCAACTTCGTAACTTTGTAACAAGGAGAGAGACGTAATGAAGAGTAAAGCCCTCAAGTTCCTGATGGCTATATTGTGCGTAGGTATATTTGCAGGTACTGCTAGTGCTGCAGAGAAAGTTAAGTTAACTGTCTGGGGACGTGATCTCTTAGACGGTCAACCTGACCACGCTTACGTAACCGCCTTAATTAAAAACTTTCAAGCAGCGAATCCAAATATTGAGCTTGAATACATTCCACTAGGTGACCCAGGTCTCGCAGATAAAACCAAGATTGCAATGGCCAATAACACTGCACCAGATATTGTTCAAAGCTGGGGTGGTTCAGTTATGGGCGGTTATGCTGATGCTGGTCGTCTCCTCGACCTTACCAATGAACTGAAGAAGGTGCCAGGCAGTGCTGCGGCACGCGGTGCTATGACCTGGAAGGGTAAAATCTATGGCGTCGCACCTTTCTTTGCAATCGCGGGTATTTTTGCAAATGAAAAACTGTTTAAAGAAAACGGTCTTAAAATGCCAAAAAGTGTTGCTGACATTGAGAAGGCCGCTGATAAACTAATGAAAAAAGGCATTCAACCTTTTGCCTGCGGTGCAAAAGATAAATGGCCGCCGCTTGCTTTATATATGTACTTAGTTAATCGTTATGGTGGCGATGCTTTCGGGCTGGCGCAGTCACGTAAGGCGCGTTTTGATTCTGACGCTTTTGTTAAAGCTGCTCAGAAGTACCAAGATTGGGTTAAAAAGGGCTATTTCGGCAATAAACCTCTTGGTGAAGGTTACGGCGATGCTCAACAGCAAATGGCCACAGGCAAAGCAGCTATGCACGTGACTGGTTCATGGATGTGCGCTCAATATTCCAATCCTAAATTCACTGATCAACCTCTCGGTTTTTATGCCTTCCCTGCTCTTAAAGGCGGCAAAGGTAAAGTAACTGATATCATGGGTATGACTGACATCGGCTTCATTGCCAGTAAGAAATCCGAAGCGAAAAAAGCAGCGGTGGTAAAATTTATGAAATTCGCTATGAGTGTTGACGCAGGTTCAAAGGAGCCTGGTCGTATTAGCTCAGTGCCAGGTGTTAAAGCCCCAAGTAAGATGACTGGTATGGCTTCAGCAGTTTTCGCTAAGGCAAAGAGTGTTCAGTTCTGGTGGGATCAAGATCTTCCACCAACTGTTACTTCTCCTTTAAATGACACAATTCAATTTTTCTTCTTGGCGGACACCGACGTTAAGTCAGCGTTAACCAAGTTTGAAGAGCTTGTTGAAGAAAACGTTGGTCCAGTTGAGAAGTAACTAAGCCAAAAAAGTAGCTGGGCGAAAGCGCAGCAACAGGGCACTCTTTTAGCGTTTCGATTGCGATGGCTCCTCTTAAATAACCTACATTTAAAGAAGAGCCATCGTTTTTTTAAACGACGGGAGGAAGGTCTGTGAAGCTGAGATTATCTATTAAAGCACAACGGACAGCTTTCATTATTCTTTTTTTGCTGCCAGCTTTCGCTTTTTTAGGGATGTTCCTTTACTATCCTATCGAAGAGACATTTCGAATTTCGTTAATGCGTTCAACTGGTTTAGGTAATGACCAGTTTATTGGCTTAAAAAATTATATTCGTCTATTTAGCAATGAAGAATTTCGCGCAGGTTTATGGCATGTGCTCGTGTGGGCTTTTTGGAGTATTGTTATTCAGATCCCACTAGCTTTTATTGTCGCTTTTTCTTTAACTTTTTATAAGAACAAACTCACAGGGCCTTTGCGAGCTATTTACTATTTAGCAAATGTATTACCTTCTGCCATTGTTGCAATGCTCGGCCAATTCGTATTTGCTCCCAACTACGGTATAATCAATAGAATTGCAGAGGTGCTCCATATACCTTGGATTATGGAGATTGATTTTTTTGGAAATCCATCAATTGCTTTTTGGACAGTTTTCACTGTTGCTACGTGGACATATACTGGATTCCCTATCGTATTTTTAATGGCTCGCATTGAGCAAATTCCTAGAGAAATCCGTGATGCTGCAGAACTTGATGGGGTCACAGGATGGACCTATGCTCGTTATATTGTTATCCCATCATTGTCGTATCCACTGCGTATTTTAGCGGTGTTATGTACAGTTGGTAGTTTAAAACTTTTCGATTTACCTTATCTACTTACTAGGGGCGGTCCTGGCCACGCTACAGTAACGCTAGGTATTACCCTTTATCGTGATGGTTTTATTAATTGGCAATATGGTAAGGCTGCAGCAATTGGTGTAGTTATTTTCATTCTTTCGCTTGGTTTTACAATCCTGCAGTTCTCTTGGGGTAAATCACGAAAAGAGGAATCCTAATGGAGCAGAAAGAAAATAGTGCGCAAACTCAAAGCGCAGAAAAACAATTAAGCCCTAAGGCACCTAAAGTTCGTGGTGAACCATTCTTTCGCTATGGTATCGCCGAATTTTTAGCGACTGCAATGTTGATTGGTTTAGCTCTTGCGGTTTTGCTTCCTTTAGGCTTGCCATGGTTGTTTGTTTTTAAGACTCAGCTTGAATATGCCTACAACCCTTGGAGTCTCCCTAAAGAGTTACTGTGGGAAAATTTCAGTATGGCCTGGGAGACAATTCAAATAGGGCAAGGCTTTATAAATACGTTAATAGTATGTGCTGGGGCGATTGCTTGCACAATTCCACCAGCAGCAATGGCAGGGTATATTTTTGCACGCTTTCAAAGCAAATACACTGAAATAGCCTTTTACGCGATAATGGCTGGTTACTTTGTTCCGGTACAGATGGTTTTAGTACCGTTATATAAAATGAATATAAGTCTTGGGATGACCGATACTCTCTATGGCTTGTTTTTGCCTATGGCAGCATTTGGTATACCGTTTTGGACACTTATTTATCGTTCATTTTTCAGGAGTTTGCCAAAAGACCTGGTCGATGCTGCTCATATTGACGGTGCTGGTGAGACCAGAACATTTTTTTCAGTAATGCTACCACTTGCTGCTCCTGCAACTATTTTGGCAACTATTTTGGTTTTCATTGGTGCCTGGAGCGATTACATACTTAGTCTTATTCTACTAAATGATCAGAATAAATTTACTATTCAACTTCGTGTTGCCCAGTTTATGAATGCTTATGGTACTGATCGTATGCCTCGTTATGCCGCCGCATTAATTATTTCTGCGGCTCCAACATTGCTGCTTTATGTTTTAGGATATCGCTGGATTATTCGGGGTACACTCGCTGGAGCTATTAAAGAATAAATTAAAATTACCGTCGTTGTTCTTTGTCATTTTGAGATGGATTATTAGGTTGTTGGTCAGTGATTTTCACATCAGATTGATGTGAAGTTTCGGTTTTTTTCACCGATAAATTAGTAGTATTTGAAATTGAGCGAACTTCGTTACTCTCTCGTTGAATACGAATTTTTTGTACTCGCGGACCTGAAACGTCTATTATATCAAATATATATCCTTGTTGAACAACGCGATCACCAGCTCGAGGTAATCGCCCTATACGCTCCATAAGATATCCAGCTAAAGTATGTGAACTTTCAGATGCTAAACCAATATGTAAGTTTTCTTCTACTTCTTCTAAAGTAGCGACTCCTTCGACTTCAAACGCTCCTCCAGGCAAAGATACAACTTCCATAGTATCATTGTTGTTAAATTCGCCCATGACAGCAATTACTACATCTGCTGCGGTGACAATTCCTGAAGCACTACCATACTCATCAACGACAATTGCCATTTTTACATTATGGGCGCGCAATTCAGACAAAACTCGCTCTGCCGACATCATTTCAGGCAAGTAGACAGGAGAAGTGGCAATCATACGCAAATCGACTTCGCTATTGCTTTGGCAGCTAAAAAGGGCACGTCGGATATCAATAATACCAATGACATCATCAAGCTCACGTTCGCATAGTGGAAATCGAGTGTGTCCCGCTTCCATGGCGCGAGTTAAATTGCTTTGCCAGTTTAAATTAGCATCTAAGATATTAACTTCGCTGCGAGGTATCATTAAATGACGAGCAGTTTTGGTGGGAAGGCTTAGAGCTTTGCTAAGCAAAGCAGCACGTGAGGGTTCAAGCAAACCAGCAGAACGAGCCTGTGATAATATGATGCGAATTTCTTCTTCAGAATGACCATCATTGAGGTTTTTTGTCGGTGCCAAACGACATAAGTGCAACACAATAGTAGCAAGTTTGTTGAGACTAAAAATAAACGGATAGAACAGTACATAAAAAAGACGCATAGGGTAGGCGACTGAGAGAGCGACTGATTCAGAGCGTAAAATTGCTAAACTTTTTGGAGTTAATTCGCCTAAAACAATATGTAAGACAGTAATTAAGCCGAATGCTGATGCTAGTGCTATGCGGTGGACCCATACCTGGTCAACAATACCAAACCATGCTAACACGGGCTCAATAATGCGTGCGAATGCTGGTTCGCCAATCCAGCCTAAACCTAAGCTGGCAAGTGTAATACCTAGCTGCGTTGCTGAAAGGTAAGCATCAAGATTTGCGATAATTCGCCTAGCTGTTGTTGATCCAGGGCGGCCTTGTCGATTTAACTCTTCAATACGGGTAGGGCGAACTTTAACAATAGCGAACTCAGTGGCCACAAAAAACGCGTTTAGGCCAACTAAAGCGAACGCCGCTAGCAAAGACAACATTTCCATTATTAATGATAAATTGACGCGTAAAGGTGGTAGGGGTCAAGTATAATTATTAAAAGAATCATCTTTGGCGATAAAAACCGCAAACCCTCTTGGTTTATTAAAATATAGCACGACGTTACCATGTAATGAGCTAGTAAAACGTAATTTTTCAAAAGGTGTACCAAGATTTGACTACTGCGTTGAGTTGCTGCGGGGGTCGCTGACACTGTTTGCTAATGCACTGTTTGCAACTACAGGAGTTAATAATAAACCTATACTAGTAATTGCTTTCCAGAATAGAGAAATAGCACTAATTTGCAGTATCAACAGTATAATCGTTTAAAACATCAAAAAAATATTTCTAACCTTAAATTTATTAAGCGTTATCAAGTTCTAAATAGTTATATGAATTATGGCGATTTATATTTTTATAAAAAGATGTAATTATAAAAATTAGCTATTTTTCTTTAATTCGGAATAGGCTCTTCATTGCTAAAGACATAAAAACTACTGGGATCATTTTGATTATTAAATGAAGTAATTATCCACGCTGATGAGCGCGCAGTATTTGAAATACGCCATTCGTCTAATGTACCAGCAAAACCACGACTTGCGCCTGGATTATTACCAATTAGTAAATCGTAACTTGCATCATCTTTAATACCGCCCGCACCCGTAGAATCAATTGCACCACGTTGAACACCATTTATCCAAATTTCAGCGCTATCATTTGGAACATCAAAAACAGCTACCACATGATTCCATTGACTGAGCGGTACGGATGCCGATGGGCTAATAACTCCTAGTTCTGAAGTATCACGATAGCGTCGAGCGTACAGGTATTCGTTGTCGCTGTCTCTAAATATACTAAATTGGTTTTGACCATAATCATAAGTGCCTGATGGAGTTTTATTAATGAATCTTTGTTTTACACCTGTTCCTAAACCATCTGTAATCATCCACCCCGAAAAAGTATAGATGCTTAAATTATCGAGGCTAGGGTTGCTACCAACATTTATCAAATCATTAGTGCCATCAAAAGCTACACCATAGCCAACTTTAGCATTATCGACTCGTTTTTCTGAAATTGCATTTTCCATTGTACCATTGTTGTGATTTGCAGTTGAGTCTAAAATAGAAGCAGTACCAGTATTGGTATTGTTTGCCAAATGCCAGACGCCCATATAGTTAATATCCCAAACACCTGTTGGATTTTGTTGTGATGATGCATTGCTATTGCCATAGTACATAGAAATTATGGTATTGCCACTTCCACTTAGGGTTGGTATTTTTACCCATGCAATTAATTGACCACTACTTTTATCCCATCTTTCGATTTCCCAGTTAAGCGTCGTTTTGCCGTCGACTGTTGTAAATACAATATCATTACCACGACTAGTGGCTTTATTTGCTAAATCTATATCTGTTGTTGCAATAAGCACAGGGAAATTAGAAAGGTTAGTATTTTGCGCTGCGCGATTTAAGGTAATATTTTTAAGATATTGCCAATTTGTATCATACCAAGTCGCGAGATCGCATATACCATTGTCGTTGCTATCTTGCCCGTCATTGTATGGGTCAGGAGGATTACGCACTTTTGAGCAGTCATCGCAGGTATCTTTATCTACATCTCGACAACGGGTTGGGTCATTTGGATATGGGTCATCTATATCATCAACACCATCATTGTCTGTATCAGTTGGAGTAACTACACCTCCACCGCAATCTTGTCCATCGCTACCATCTTTAAAAGGGTCCCATTTACCAGAGTTACAATCATCACATGTATCACTATCAAGATTTGTGCATCTGCGAGAGTCATTATCATTACTATCGGTGGTCGCAATCACACAGCTACTATTGCCACATGTGCCATCACCCACACCATCACCATCATTATCTATACATGTGGGAACACTACAGTCTATTTTGGTAATATGAGTAATAGATGAACAATCAAGATTTACTTCTGGATTAGAATCATCACAATCAGCGCCTAAACATTGTAATCCTTGACCATAATGATCATCATCATGATCTATACAGCTGACACATACAGAGTTATCTAAATCGCAAACATAGCCAGCAAGACAATCGGTATCAGCAGTACAAGACCAACCATTATATTGTCGCTTGATTTCAACACAGCTGTTAACAAATATTAACGCTATTATCCAAAACCAAGCAAACACAAACTTCATAATTCTCATCGTCCTGCAGATGACGTAACTAAGCAATTTAGCTGGCTTAGGTTATACGCCGCCTACAACGTAATACTTCATCCCCCTTATATTATATTAACAGTAAATGTGGTGATTTACAGGTAAAAAGATTCATTAACAAATCATTATAACCAATTGATTAAATTTGTTTTTTTAAAAGCTATAAAAAAAAGGATCCTGGAGCTGTATTGGTCTTATGGGTGCAACGTTTGTGTGTTGTTATCTTACTTTTGTTTGCATTAGCAGTGTTGGTAAGTGTTGATACTACATTTTTAATTTTGCTATCATTTACTTTTTTCTTTTTATTGATACTCCCCAAATACTCCAATACTCGTTGTCAAAAGCGTACAGTATTATTTTGCTCTAGAAAGATGGCTAAATTTAGGCTAGTGCAAAAGGCGCCATGCTTGTTCACCTTAAAATTCGTGATTTAGCAATCATTGATACTATTGAAATTGATTTTCCGCCCGGTTTTACTGTTATCACTGGTGAGACTGGGGCTGGTAAATCAATAATTATTGATGCCCTAATTGTCGTTTTAGGTGGTCGTGTATCTAGTGATCTTATACGGTCTGGTGCAAAGGAAGCTGAAGTCGAAGCAATCTTCGATATTAGTAAGCAGCCGCTTATACGTGCTCGTTTAGAGCAACGAGATCTTATTGGTGATGATCCCGACTCGCTATTAATTAGAAGAGTCGTTAGTAGTAAAGGTAAATCAAAAGTATTGATTAACAGCTATTTATCTACAGTCGCTACACTTAGTGAAATAGTACGCGGCTTAGTTGATATGAGCGGTCAGCATGAACAATTAAGTTTGTTAGACACTGAAAGGCATCTTGAAATTCTCGATGCGTTTGGGGAGCTTGACGAGATTAAAGCAAACTATAGCAAAGCATATAACTATTTGCTTAATATTAATAAAGAATTAGATAATCTTACTAAAAGCAGTGAAGAAAATCTAAAGCGTGCGGATTTTTTACGTTTTCAAATTGAGGAAATCGAACGCTTAAATCCTAAACCTGGTGAAGATAGTGAAATAGATGTCGAACGTCGACGTTTATCAAATGCAGAAAAATTGCATAATGGTGCTATGGCGGCGGAGAGTCTCCTATATGGTGAGGATGGTTCTGCTTTTGATAAATTAGGCAAAGCTACTGCTGAAGTAGAATCATTAGCCCGTATTGATGACGAGCTTACTTCTATGCTTGAGCCGCTATTTGCCGCTAAACGTAATATTGAAGAAGTGACTAGATTATTACAGCGTTATGGTGATCGCATTGAAGCTGATCCAACAAGATTAGAATGGCTTGAAGATCGTGCTAATTCTTTAACGCACCTTATGCGCAAACATGGTGGCTCTTTAGAAGAAGTTTTAAATCGTCGCGATGCGATGGAAAATGAGCTTACTAATCTTGATAATGCCGAAGATAGAATTTCTACATTAGAAGCCGAAGAGCTGCTTGCCAAGCAGCAGCTTGAAATAATAGCTCAGCAATTAACAAAGGCTCGAATTGAGGTAGGCATAAGATTTAGCAAAGCTGTATTAGCTGAAGTTGCTGATATGGAACTTAATGACGCAGCTTTTGAAGTTAAAATTACCTCGTTGTCATTAAAAGATGAATCGGTAAATAATAGTAAATTTGGTCAGAATGGCGTGGATGCAGTTGAGTTTTTATGGAGCGCAAATAAAGGTGAGCCAACTAGACCATTAGTTAAAATAATTAGTGGTGGTGAACTATCGCGCCTAATGTTGGCAGTTAAAAGAGTTTTAGCAGCTCGTGATTTAGTATCTTTATACGTTTTTGATGAAGTAGACACGGGGCTTGGCGGTCGTGCTGCAGATGCTATTGGTCGTAAACTACAAGTTGTAGCTTTCAATCATCAAGCTATAGCAATCACTCACCTGGCACCTATAGCATGTCGAGCTGATTATCATTTGTTTGCAAGTAAAGAAGTACATGAAAGCCGTACGGTTAGTAAGATTGTATCGGTATCAGAAAAAGAACGAGCTACAGAAATTGCTCGTATGATTGATGGCGCTCGTATCACTCAAGCCACTATTGATGCAGCTAAAGCGATGCTTATTCGAGCCAAAACAAACCAGCAGCATAATAAATTTAACTCTCCTTCTCAAATAATTTAAGAAAATTTAAGTTTTCTTAACACTTTACTTGACCAAAGCTTCGTGGCTGGTAATCATACAACCTAATACTTCTTCGTTTTTACTATTTCGTATAGTAAAACGTAATTTAGCGTGAGGTTATTGCTTGCTTATTAACTCCGCTGCACAGACTGATGTTGGGCGTGTTAGAGAAAAAAATGAAGATTCTCATTTTATCTCGAACGAGCTTGGTTTGTATGTAGTCGCCGATGGAATGGGTGGGCACCTTGGCGGCCAAATGGCCTCTGGTTTAGCTGCACAAGCTGTTGCCGATAATATAAAGGTTGTTTTTGAACAACTGTGCAGTGGTTCTGGCATTGAACCAATTGAAAGTTCTCCAGTACCAAAGCTATTAGCAGATGCTGTGCGTGGTGCCTGCGCTACAGTTTTTGATGCAGCGCAAGGTAACCCAGAATTACAAGGAATGGGCACTACGGTCACCACACTATTTATAAATAGCAATCGTGCATTCATTGCCCATGTTGGTGATTCGCGTTGTTATTTGCAACGTGCTGATCGAATTATTCAAATTACCGATGACCATTCTTTAGTAAATGAACAAATCAAAGCGGGTTTAATAACAAGAGAGCAGGGTAGGCAAAGTCGTCTGAAGAATATAATTACACGATCAGTTGGTTTTGAAAGAGATGTAGCTGTTGACACTTTTGCTTTGCCTATACAAGTTAACGATAATCTTCTGCTTTGTTCAGATGGATTAACCAATTTTGTTGATGACACCGAAATTGGCTTAGCCTTAGCAACTCTTGCGATTACTGAAGTACCCTCCAGAATGATTGATCTCGCCAATGAACGTGGCGGAGATGATAATATTACAATTATTTGTGTTTCTTTAGCAGAAGAAGAATAGATATTTTCGTGCGTTAGGTCTTTTTTATGATTAATATATAAATAAATGTATTGTTTTTGTGGTGCAGTTTATTATTGACCAGGTCTTTAGGCCTTTGTTACAGGGACTTTGTGGCGAATAACAAAACCTTCACGGTTATAATTGTTCCCGAACGTTCTTCTAAAGTTCGGCGCATACAAATTCCACGAGCTCGCCTATTTCAGTTGGCTTTGGGGGCGGCTGTCGTGATTGGCATAGCCATGTTTATGGTTGTGCACTACGTGTTTATTATTGATCAAGCTTCACGCAATGGCGTTCTTAAAGACGAAAATGTCGTGCTCAAGGCACGTTTGCGGGTAATGCAAGAAGAAGTCGCCCGAATTGATTCTAACTTGATGAGAATAGGGCAATTATCAGCTAAAATTAGAGCCATTACTGAATTAAATGACCCTGATCGTAATTTAGCCATTGGCCCTGTTTCCACCCCAAAGAAGACCCCAAAAGTTCTTTATGCTCCTGGTGAACGAATCGACGATGAAGATGAAGTTCTTGATTCGAAATTGGCAATGCGTCTAATCGATTCGAAAATAGAAACATTAAGTAGTGAGGTATTACGTCAAGAAAGCAGTATTCGCGATCTTCAAGAGCATTTTGCTGAAGATCAAATGTTGCTTGCCTCAACCCCATCTATTCGTCCGGTAAAATCTCGTTTGCTTACTAGTTCATTTGGCACACGTATAGATCCTTATACCAATCGGCGAGTAATGCATAAAGGTGTTGATTTTGCCGCGGAGCACGGAGCTGCAGTTTTTGCACCAGCTGATGGGATAGTTGTTGCAGTTGGTTATCGTGGTGAATATGGCAAGACGGTAGTTATAGACCATGGTTATGGTATTCAAACACATTATGCTCATTTATCGGATTATAAAGTTAAGATTGGTGATAAAGTACAGCGTGGCCATCTTATTGCCGCAGTTGGTAAAACGGGTCGTACTACAGGTGTACATTTGCATTATGAGGTACGTCTCCATGGCATCCCTCAAGACCCCGAGAAATTTATTCTTGATTAGGGACACCCCCTAAGTATTGTTTATACAAGTAAACCTGCCAGAAAATTGCTCATCTGCAGATCAATTCATAATATTGTCACATGACTAATAAAGGGCGCGTAATTCTCGCCTCGGTATCACCTCGTCGGCGTATGTTATTAGAAGCAGCGTGCCTTGAAGTTGAAGTACGTCCATCTGGGGCAGATGAAAGTTGGCCTGGAGGTGAACTTGCAGAAGGTGCAATAGCCTTAGCGTTACGTAAGTTATCCGCAATAAAAGCAAGCAATGAAATAATAATAGCGGCTGATACTATTGTAGCTTTAGACCAAAATCGTTTTGAAAAACCTACTGATAACGAAGATGCAATTCGTATGTTGACTGTATTAGCCGGTAAAACCCATGAAGTTTATACCGGTTACTGTGTTAGTAAAAACCATCAAATTATCAAAGGGGTTGAACGCACATTAGTTAGTTTTCGTAATTTAAGTGCTGCTGAAATTAAACAGTATGTACGAACTGGAGAATCTTTAGATAAAGCTGGCTCATACGGGATACAGGGTGTTGGCGGCAGTTTAATTCATCGTATTGAAGGTTCATACACAAATGTTATGGGCTTGCCGCTTAAAGAAGTTCTTAGCGCTATTGAGGATGTATCGTGAATATTTTTGAGAACTTGACACAAGTGCGAGATAAAATTGCTAAAAGTGCAAGTTTATGCAACCGTAATCCAGATACAATTAAGCTGATTGTCGTTTCAAAAACTCAGCCCCTTGTTAAGGTGTTTGCCGCCTACGAAGCTGGTGTTAGAGATTTTGGCGAAAATACTGCACAAGGTTTACAAGAAAAGGCGCAGGCTTTTGCTGAGCGTGGGTTATCAGCACGTTGGCACTTTATCGGTCGTTTGCAGACCAATAAGATTAATATAGTATTGCGATATGCCCATATGATTCATTCTGTTGATAGCATTGAATTGGCGCAAGCAATAGCAAAACGAGTTACATCGCAAACGGCGAAAATTTTAATACAAGTCAATATAGGTAAAGAAGCACAAAAAGGTGGGGTTGAACCTGAGCAAGCAGTGCAATTAGCTTTAAATGTTTCTCGCATCAATGGATTAGAGTTGGTTGGACTAATGGGTATCCCCCCATATAATGTGGACCCTAATCCCTATTTTGCTCACATGTCAGATTTAAAAAAAGCACTCATTTCCACCCCCGATGGTATTAAGGCTATTGAACTATCAATGGGTATGACCAGTGATTTTACTGCGGCAATTCAACATGGCGCCACTATGGTTCGTGTTGGTACCGCTATTTTTGGTGAACGTACGTAAACCTGGAGTCTCCACATGAAATTAACTCCGTTAGATATTCAACAGCAACAATTTCGTAAGGTATTTAGGGGTTGTGACCACCGCGAGGTACAGAGTTTTCTTGATGTGGTTTCACAACAAATGGGAGAACTTGTTCGTGAGAATATTGAGCTAAAAAGCGAAGCACGTCGTTTTTTACACGAGCTTGAGGAACATCGTGACCGTGAGGCAACTTTGCGCGAAGCGATGATGACCGCCCAAAAAGCCATTGAAGATATTCGAGAACAAGCCCGCAAAGAAGCTGAAGTAATTATTGGTGAAGCAGAAGGGCGCGCTGAAAAAATAGTGCATAGTGCGCATGCAAGAGTAACCAAGGTTATAGAAGAAATTAATGAACTGAAACGTCAACGAGTCCGAGCCATTGAAGAATTACGTGGTGTGCTGCAAACGCATGTACGCTTACTTGAACTTCATGATCATGAAAGCCATCAAGAGACTCAACAAGCTACCGTAACAGTTTTAGATAGGGTTCGGGCTCCTACACCTCCTTCGCTTGAATCTTTGGCACAAGCTGACCTAATCGGATGAGATAGTAATAGTGATCACTCGCTATCCTGAATGGTTATCGCCTAAGGCTGATGGTATTATGCTTGATGTCTTAATCGCACCACGTGCTTCACGAAATCGTATTATGGGTGTGCATGATAATCGATTAAAAATTCAGCTTACCGCACCTCCGGTAGATGGTAAGGCAAATGATGCTTTAATTCGATTTTTAGCTGAATCATTAGCTATTTCACGTGCACAAATTGAAATTGTCGGGGGGGCGACTAATCGACGTAAAACAGTTAGATTATCTGGAATACCGTCTCATTTAGCGTTGCTTAAGTTGAGTCCACCAGCAGCAGAATGAAGGTTTTAATAGGGACACCCCACGAACTGCGGAATTTTTTAAAATATCTCTACATGACCTTGACCACGAGCTCTTGCTTTTGCAAGTGCGTCATCGGCTGCTGCAACCAAATCTGGGGCACTTTCTGCGCCTGTACCAGTAAACGAAATACCGCCTATAGAAGCGCTCATTTGCACCCCATGGTAATTTTTAGTAGCTATGGCGGCGCGGGCTCTTTCAGCGACATCGCGTAAACGTATAGCAATTGGTGCACTATCATCAGGCGGTAATAATACGGCAAATTTATCAGAGCCATAACGAGCTATAAGACCGTCAGCACGCAAAACGTCTTGTAAGGTAATGCTTATATCAACCAAAGCACGATCACCCATTTCAGCGCCTGCAGAGAGATTAACACGCTTAAAAGCATCAACATCCAATAAAATGACTCCTGCTGGTTGATCTGGTGTCGCTTCACGCATGACTTTTGCTAATTGTAAAAGGAAATGGCTAGAATTTGGCAGGCCGGTAAGCGGATCATTTGTGGCACGCTCAAACATACGAGCATTTTCTATTGCTGCGGTAGCATGTTCGGCCAGCATTTCTATGGTTCTGCGGTTGGTATGAGTGAAGACTTTATCTAATGTTGATTTGCCATCAGCGTAAATTACCCCCAAAGGCTCATTTTCACTTGCCAATGGGACGCAAACCATCATTTTTAAACGCAATTCGTGAATAGAACGTCTTGTAGCCAAATCATTTTGCGCGCTAGTATCAGTTGCAAAGACAGGCTTATTTTCTTTGAAAACGCGAGTGGCGACCGTTGAAATACGGGTTTCTTGTTCGCTAATATTGACGCCGTTTTTCATTCGTCCAACACGTTGTATTAAATTACCGCTATCTCGGTCTTTTAGTAATAAAAATCCACGTTCTGCTTCGGTTAACTCAATAAATGCATCGGTAATCAGCATAAGCAGTCGATCAAGGTCACGTGTTGCTAGCATACTGCGACTTACCTGAAGCAACCAGACCAAGCGTTCGTCAAGAGATTCTTGCGTCATATTTGCACCTAATAATCCTTAACTAAAACAAGCGAACCAATCGAAATCCACAATATGCACTTACTGCTGGTTATGCAGTGAGTATATATTTTTACACTATATTAATACCAAATTAGGGGGTGTCCCTAACAATAAGCTGTTATCAGAGTTTAGCATGATAATAATATTAATGTCAGAGTGATAATAATTTTCTCGTAAGTTAGGGGGTGTCCCTAATCAATTGAATACGGATATTTATAATTTTTTGCAGCGATTTGCCCTTTTTTAGCATAAGCAAAGTGCTATGATAATAAATAGCTTTACCATCAAAGATATAAGTAGGAGTTAGGGCTGTGGGTGAGTATGATGATCGTCGTGTTGAACCACATACAG
The DNA here is from genome assembly GCA_016931625.1 of Deltaproteobacteria bacterium. NCBI lineage: Bacteria > Pseudomonadati > Myxococcota > Myxococcia > Deltaproteobacteria bacterium. Next base: position 41,940 of record JAFGEK010000020.1, read on the forward strand.
TTCTTGTTGGCAAGGGCATGGGTGTTACTCCGGAAAGTATTGCTCAACTTGAAGAAAGACAACGTTTATTAGAAAAAAGCTCAACGCCTAAACCTAATGATAGTTTTTTAACTGTATTAAGCAAAAAACAGAGTAATAACAAAAAAACAACATCTAGCATTAAAGAAAAAAAACGTGCGTCTCTACCTAGTCAGGGACCTCGTCCGGGGCTGGTACATCCACAGCAGCGAGAAACCTTTGGGCGTGATCAAAATGATGACACAGTAATTTTAAAAGGATAATAGCCAGTAGTTGTAGGTATCAATTATTGCTAGCTTAGTCTTTTTTTAAAGGAGTGTTCGCAAGTGAATGCGGACGAAGGAATCTTCGGCCAATATCGTCTGCTACGACGAATTGCTTTTGGCGGTATGGCTGAGATTTTTCTTGCTGTTATCGATCGCGATGCTGGTTTTAAAAAGCGCCTAGTAGTTAAAAGAATTCTGCCCCAATTTAGTTTAGACCCCAACTTTGTGCAGATGTTTATTGATGAAGCAGTAGTTATTGGCCGCCTTTCGCATCCGAATATTACGCAGATATATGATTTTGGGCAGGTCGATAGTGTTTATTTTATGGCAATGGAATATATCGACGGTGCTGATTTACGCCAAATATTAATTGATTGTGAAAAGCGAGATAGACCTTTAACTTTTGCTGAAACCGCAGCCATCGGAGAATCAATCGCGCGTGGTTTAGCATATGCACATTCATTTGCAGATGAACGTTTAGGGCCGTTACATATCGTTCATAGAGATATTAGTCCTCACAATATAATGATTAGTCGTGCTGGTGATGTAAAAATAATGGATTTTGGTATTGCCAAAGCCGCGGCACGTGCGACTCATACTGCTGCAGGTACTATTAAAGGCAAGGTTGCTTATATGGCGCCAGAGCAAGCTGCTGGCGAAGAATTGGATAGTCGTTGCGATCAATTCAGTCTTGGGGTTGTATTATGGGAAATAATCGCTCGACAACGATTATTTCAAGGTAATTCAGATCTTGATATTATAAGACGAGTAATTGAATGTGACATTAAAAAGCTCAGTAGCATTCGTACAGATATTCCAACAGAACTTGAAAATATTATTTCACGTTGCTTGTTAGCCAAACCAAGCGAACGTTATGCAAGTTTAAGCAATGTTGAAAAAGAATTGTCTAGTTTTCGTTATTCTCTTGGCGTTGAAGGTGCAGTGCAGCTTGGCTCATTAGTGGATATTAAGAACTCTGAAACGAATAAAAAACAACGTCAAACTATGACGTTGCCAGCGGATGAAGACGAAAATGATGAGCAAGCAGTTATATCGCAGACATTAGAAACTCCAAGTAATGCAATTGCAGCAAAGGCTAACGATTTTCAACCAACTGCTGCAACTGCGCCAACAGCAATTATGACCGATAGCATAGTACCAACAGCTGTTGTTAATTTAGATTTAACTCAGAATAAAATAACAACACCAGAAGCTAATTTGGTTTCACCTACACCTAACCTTACAAATGATGATAAAGTTACTAATACTATTAGTACTGATAATGCTTCAAAATCAGCGTCACGAAGTATTTTCAACTACATATTTTTGATTTTATTAGTAGCTACTATAATAACAGCAGTTGGTGTTTTATTACACAATAACCAATTTTTTAGCCAAGTTCGAAACAAGGTAAAAGCACTTAAAACGATTTTGCCTACTAAAGAATCTGATATTAAAAATACCACGGTTAAAGAAATTAAACTTAAAGAGTCTTCGCCAAAATCATCGGTAGTTTTTGAGCAACCGAAAATACCTAATATGGATATTGCTGATAGTGATACTGATAAAGAACCAATTACTACACCTTTTTTAACACTAGAAAAAGAAAGTGCGGCTACATCAGTTGACCCGCCGAAAATACCAGATAAGGTGAAAACCAGTTCAATTGCTGCCAAAGTCACTCCTAAACCAGTTAATAAAAAGAGCAAAGCTACTATGGGCTATTTATCGTTGCGCTCAGTTGGTACTTGGTTGGATGTTTACTTGGGTACTAAACGTTTAGGCACCACACCAATTAGACGTTATCGTATACCATCAGGAAATGTACACCTGCACTTGGTGAATAAAGAAGCTAACATTAATCGTTATCTTGATTTGCGAGTGCCACCAAATGGTGAAGTATCTCGCACGATCACTATACCAAAGTAAAAAATATATGCGTGCACTTATTCAAAGAGTTAAATGGGCAAAAGTGCTTGTTGAGCACACTATTGTAGGAGAGATTAAACACGGTTTGCTGATTTTATTAGGCATCAAAAAAGGCGATAGCGAATCTGAAACTACGGCCTTGGCAAAAAAAATATCTGAAATACGCATATTTGCTGATGCTAATGATTTAATGAATTTATCGGTTTTTGATGTTGGAGGATCATGTTTAGTAGTAAGTCAATTTACGCTCTATGCTGATACTAAACGTGGCAGGCGTCCATTTTTCAAAGAAGCAGAAATGCCAAATGTCGCGTCACAGCTATGTGAACAGTTTTGTGAAACGCTTCGCGCTCGTGGTATTTATGTGGCAACTGGTGTTTTTGGTGCGATGATGCAAGTTGAGTCTTGCAACGATGGCCCTGTTACTATTTGGTTAGACACTGCAGAAAATAAAAAAAAATAATAACATTAGAGAAAAAATTAATTTTTTTTCATTCATGTCACTTTTATTCTTCAATCGGTCGCATTTTCGGCTACACTAATATTTTCTTGTCGTTTTTAGGATAAATTGACCAATGTATCAGTGGAAATCAGCTATAGTTTTTATTGTGCTTTTAACTTTAATCGGTTGCGGGAAAGAAGAAACAGAACAAATTATATGCTACAGCCTGACACAATCTGATCTACCTGGTGTAAGTATTGAATTTCCCCATCAGTCTTGTGATTACACTATTGAACAAGCTCAGCTAGGCTTCTATGTCGATTATATTGTAAAGATTAACGAAACAATTACAGATGTAATTCCGCGCGCACTTGATACTGGCGATTGTGAAAAACCAGGACCAAGCGGTCTCGTGATTCATTATCAATTTGGCGATGACCCTTATGTCTATTGTCAATGCAATACCCAATTATGCACTAATGAACCTCTAGCAACAGTTACATTAGAACCTGGTGAATTTGCTTCACATGTATGGGTCCAAGCGCGACAATGGCAAGGACCTTCAGATACGAATGAAATGCCAGGTGACCCGTTTCCTGTTGGTGAATACGATGTAATTCTTGTTGCCGAAGGTGTTGAAGGTGTTGCTTTAAAAGCTTGGCCTTTTCATATCATTGGCCGATACCAAGTAAGATTGCATTAAAGTTATGGCCAAATATTTTGACGGATCAGATTAGCAGTCCTTTCTGGACTTACACTAACTAAAACCACTGGCACTTTTAAATAATCTTCAATACGGGCAATATAGGCAATGGCTTGTGAAGGTAATTCAGTAAAAGAACGCATGGCGCTTGTTGGTTTGCACCAACCTTTTAATGTCTTGTAGATAGGTTTAACTTGCGATATCGTTGACAATTGTGAGGGATAATCATTGAATTCTTTTTCACCAATACAATAAGCAGTACAAAGTTTGATTTCTTCAAAAGAATCAAGCACATCAAGTTTGGTGATACAGAGGTGAGTAATACCATTAATACGCATGGCATAACGCAAGGCAACTAAGTCAAGCCAACCACAACGTCTGGCTCTGCCGGTGGTAGTGCCGAATTCATGACCATATTTACCTAATAGTGCACCTGTTTCATCAAAAAGTTCTGTAGGAAACGGACCTGCACCAACTCTAGTTGTATAAGATTTTGCCACACCAACAATAGCATTAATACGAGTGGGTCCTACACCAGAGCCAATGCAGGCACCACCGGCAGTAGGATTAGAACTAGTGACAAATGGATAGGTACCATGATCGATATCAAGCAGAGTACCTTGAGCTCCTTCAAGTAAAATATTGCCACCTTTTTCGAGGGTATCGTTGATTAAAGCGGGAGTATTACAAACATAGGGTTCTAATCTTTTATAAGTGTGCAATAAATAATCGACCATCCTATCAATGGTCCAATCAACATCTATTAGCTCTTGAGCATGCTCTTCAAAGTGAGTCGCAACAAGTTGGCGCAGCAATACCGGATCACGAGGGTCACCTAATCGGATGCCTGAGCGATTAACTTTATCACGATACGCTGGTCCGATACCTCGGCCAGTTGTGCCAATCTTAGCTTCACCTTTTTTGTCTTCAGAGTGTTGGTCAAAAATTCGATGAGTCGGCAAAATAAAATGCGCTTGATCTGATATGCGCAAATTTTCGCTGCTTATACCTTGTGCGGTGATACCGTCTAATTCACCAATAAGTTTTTCAGGATCGATAACAACGCCGTTGCCAAGCACACAAATTTTATCTTTGTACAGGATCCCAGATGGGATGAGATGAAATTTATATGTTGTGTCACCAACCACAACCGTATGGCCTGCATTATTACCACCCTGATAGCGTACGATAATATCTGCTTTGGCTGCTAGATAATCGGTGATCTTGCCTTTGCCTTCATCTCCCCATTGTGCACCTAAGATAACTACGACCGGCATAGATCATTTTCTCCTTTTTTTTACCTTATAAACCAGCTCTTGAAAAAATTGCATCAACATGACGATTATACGCACTAAGATCAAATGCCTGCGCCAGATCATTTTCGCATACAAGTTGCCGCACTTCAGGGGTATTCCATAATGCGGCTTGTAAGGTAGGTGATTGTTTCTCCCATACGCGTAAAGCTGCGGTTTGTACTAGAGCATATGCAGCTTGGCGATCCATCCCTGCTCTTAGTAAAAGACCTAAAGCATTTTGGCTAAACACTAAACCACCGGTGAGATCGAGATTGTGTTGCATTTGCTCTTTATAAATTCGCAAATTCTGCACTAACTTTGTCATGCGTTCAGTCATATATAAAGCTAAATGAAAAGCATCCGGGAAGGCGATACGCTCGACCGATGAATGCGAGATATCTCGCTCATGCCATAGAGCAATATCTTCAAAGGCAGCAAGCGCATATCCACGCATTAGACGTGACATACCGCATAGCCGTTCACTGGTAATAGGATTTTTTTTATGGGGCATAGCCGAAGAACCTGTTTGCCCTTTAGCAAAGGCTTCTTCAGCTTCGTGTACTTCTGTACGCTGTAAAGCGCGAATGTCAGTAGCAAATCTTTCTAAACCACCAGCGAGTAATGCCAGCTTGGCAATCACAGATGCATGACGATCACGTGGCACTACTTGAGTAGCAACCGGCTCAGCGGCTAACTTTAAACGTTCGAGAACAAAACCTTCAAACTCAGGGTCACTTTGGCTGAAAGTACCCACAGCACCAGAAAGTTTACCAAAACCAATTTCACTTTTTGCATTGGTTAATCTTTCGATATTGCGCTGTATTTCAGTATACCAACCAGCTAGACGTATACCATAAGTAGTGGGCTCAGCATGTACTCCGTGAGTTCTGCCTACACAGGGGGTGAGTTTATGTTCTCGAGCTCGCGTTGCTACTGCCTGGCTTAAGGATTTTAATGCATCAAGAACAACGTCAAGACTTGCTAACATGGCAAGTGCAAGGCCGGTATCAACAACATCACTACTAGTAAGGCCACGATGCAAATGACGATTGGCTGGTTCACCAACAATTTCTGCAAGAGCCCGTACAAATGCAACAACATCGTGATCAGTTATTTTTTCAAGCTCACGCACCCGCTGTGGATCAGGGGTAGATGCTCGTTCTTTTATTTGAGACATTTCGGTATTAGGAATTTCACCGCGGGCATGCCAAGCTTCACATGCAGCAACTTCTACTTGAGTCCAGCGTGAAAAAATCCCTTCGTCACGCCAAATAGCATCAATAGCAGTTGTTTTATAACGACCTATCACGATTGTTCTCTACCTATGTCACGTCGGTAATGCATACCTTCGAAAGCAATGTATTGCACACCTGCATATGCGGCACTACGCGCTGCAGTAGGGGTGGTACCACGTCCAACAATAGCTAATACTCTGCCACCATTGGTAACTATGGTTTCATCACGTTGAGTAACACCTGCAAAATCAATCCAACGAAAAGTATTTTCGCATTGAGATTCGATTGTGATTGGATCACCAATTTGTGGTTTATCAGGATAACCTTTTGCCGATAGCACCAATGCACAAGTACACCAAGGCTCAATTTCAAAAGACAAGCCACCGAGTTCACCAAAGGCTATTCCCTTGCAAAGAGATAAAAATGATCCTGCAGGTAATCGTGGCAAAATAGCTTGAGCTTCAGGATCACCTAGACGTACATTAAATTCTATTAATTTTGGTCCAGTTTCGGTGATCATCACCCCGGTATATAGAAAACCAACAAAGGGGGTACCTCGTTTTTCTAATTCAGCCAAAATAGGTATGACTATTTCATCACGAACGCGTTCTTCAATCTCGATGGTTACCACAGGATTCGGACTAATAGCCCCCATACCACCCGTATTTGGTCCAGTATCTTTATCACCAATACGTTTATGGTCTTTAGCATTAGGCAAGGGTAAAGCATGAACACCGTCACAAGCATAAAAGAAAGATGCTTCTATACCAGTAAGACGTTCTTCAAGAACAATTTCTCGACCGGCATCACCTAATTTGCCGTGTAATAATTCATTGCCGATACTGAGTGCTTCTGCTTTGGTATCAGGTAGAAAGACTCCCTTGCCACTAGCTAAGCCATCCGCTTTGACTACTGGCACACCCTCCCAAGCATCCATAGCCCATGCAAGCTCAGCTTCTCTACGTGTTACTACAAAGCTTGGAGAGGGTACATTAACGTCACGCGCTAAATTTCTAGTATAAATCTTCGAACCTTCTAATTGTGCAGCTTGTTGGCTAGGACCAGCGCAGGCAATACCGACTGCTTTTAGTCGATCGGTAATGCCCAAAACCAAAGAAGTTTCGCCACCGACAATGACAAAATCAACGTGCTCTTTTTGAGCAAGCGCCACTAAACCATCAATGTCTTTTACAGCAATATTATGGTTTTTACCAAAATGCGCAGTACCAGCGTTGCCAGGAGCAATAATTAATTCTGGTGCTGGGTTAGCGGTCATCAAGGCACGACAAATCGCACTTTCACGGCCACCTTCACCAATGATTAACATTTTCATGGATCACTCTTCACGCGCCATGTGGCGCAAGGAAGCTTATAGGTCAAGTCTTACGACCAATGATATCGAGTACCATAGTTTTTCCTTCGCGCCATAGAAAAGGCACGGTCGTCAGTAGATATATAAGCGAAACAAGAATTGGTCGATGCCAAAAGTGAAGAAGACCTAAGCATAATGCTGCAAGAATAAATAGAATAAACATAATAATTGGTTTTTGACTAAAATGCAGATGCAATTTTTGCCTTGCTATTATGATAGGTATCCCACCTTTAAAAACTGAATTTGTTAACATACCAAAAGCAATCGCCAGCATACCATAGCTTGGAATTAGAGATATCCATAATAGGACGGTTATACCCAATGCAAACAATGCGGCATAGGCAGTAGTTTTTACATTACCTATTCCGGGCAATGCATTTACAGAAGGAGTGGCAATTACATCGATACATGCTGCTGCAATTAGTAAACGAAAAACGAGTAATCTTTCAGCAGTAGGAGTACCTCCACATATTGCAATCAAAGGTTCAGATAATAATACTAATATTGAGCAAATCGGAACCGTAACTAATAGAAGCCAGTGATTTGCTAAACTAATACTTGAAGAAATTTGGTCGCGATATCCGCCGCCGTCAAGTACAGCCGTATGGGCGAAAAGAACAGTACGAAGCATACGTGGTAAAAATTGTAATGGCGCTAATAAAGATAGCGACAGAGCTAAATGCGCGGCAGCTCCCATATCTGCTGCGTTAGGAGTAATAAAAACGGCAAATTCTCTTACTGATAAGGAGGCAGCGGTACCTAAAAGTGCCAATATTGAAAAACTAGCCAATGATTGCCAAGCTACATGGTTATTTTTAGGGCAAGGTATTACTAGTTCTTTACGAGTAGAATATAGCGTTATTAAGATAAATGTAACATGACCGGTAATGAATGCGAAAAGTAAGAACTGAGATAAACCAAAGTAAGTTAACATCAACAAAACTATAAAGAAAATAATGCCAACTTTAATTTCACTTTTAGCATAAAAACTAACACGATCAAGTGCATATAAAATATTACGAAAGAAGAGATATCCTGCATAGACGGCGCCAATAATCGCGGCTTGTTTAATTAAATCGACATTAATTTTTTGTTTTATCGCTAACGGTTGTTGATAAATAATCGCCAGTACTACCGATATTGCAGCCAATAGCACAGTACCAGTCAACATTTTGCGATATAACCAAGAGATTGTATCTTGCCGATTTTGGCCACGAGCTTGAGCGATAAAACGTAAAGCAGTGGGTCCGAATGCCGTTGAAGCAGGTATTGATAATAAAACACCTAACGATAAAGTAACGTTGAGTTCTCCGGTAATTTGCTCGCCAAAAAATCTTAAAGCAATAGTATTAAAACCAAGACGTGTCAGGCCGATAAGTATAAGGCCGATAGCTGTGAGTAAGGCGTTTTTTAACACGCTAATACCTCACGATATCTATCGCCAAGTAGCAGTTATTATGAAACATAAGTCTTAGCCTTACACTATCTTTATCATTTTGCGTGAAACAAAAAATCTTTATGAATATATTTAAGTAAAGATCGCTTCTGTCCTTTAATAAACTCAAGGTAGTCAAAGTTATGTGATTGTAGTTTTTGCTAGAGCTTTTTAATATATCAGCTTTTGTTATGCTGGTTGCGATGAGATATTGGGCGGCCCATAGGTGCTGAATTTTTACCATAGGCAAATCGCTATATACCCAATTTTTTTAAGGATTGATGGTGGCGATGCGGGGAATCGAACCCTGGACACAGCGGTTATGAGCCGCTTGCTCTAGCCAACTGAGCTACATCGCCAGCAAACTGCAATCGAGCGCTTGATTACGGTAGCTAAACAATTGTGTCAAGTGGGTAATAGTAATTGTAATAATCGCAAGACGCGGCGCGTTAACAAATAATGTTGATTTTTTGTGGCATAATCCGTCATGCTATATATCAAAGAGTGGTCAAACACTTTTTTAAAGCACGCAAGGAAAAAGGTGGACCTCTTAAGGCGGTAAGGAGGCGACGATCGCCCAGATTGGCGTTAGTTTCGTTATCGGGACGAGAGGTTCATTTGCAGCACTTGTTGTGCTGCAAAGGTGCTTTGCACCTTGCCATGGGGGTGGAGGCGTGAGTCTTTCGCGCGATGACCGGACGCAGTCCGCGGAGTTGTCGACATAGCCATGGCAAAAAATAATGCTCGTCAAAAAACTGTTGTACATAGACGACGCCCCAAACTTGCGACAGACACAATTCCAGTATCTAATAGCAGTCGCACTAAACGTTTGCTTGCTATTGAAATGCTTAAAAAAAAGGAAACGCCCGTGTCTCATAATCACGAGCGCCGAGCAAAAGCGCCCGCGAAACCAGCTCCTATTTCTGATATTGAACCTACTGCTGAAGAATTAGCTGCTGAGCAGTCGATAATTGACGAAGAACTAGAAGGGCGACGTGATCGCCAAACTATAGCAGCTGGCAAAGATCTGCTAGCTAGTTATATGGAACAGCTTAGCCACATTCCATTATTCTCTCCCGAACAAGAGATGAATAATGCACGAATGCTACAAGATTTAGAGTATAAGACTTGGAATCTAGTGCTTTCATCTCCACGAGCATTAGTGCATGTATGTATTGAATCAGCTTCTCTTGAACCGCCGGTACAACAGAAACTTGATAAGTTGTTACAAAATGTTAGACGTGCAGCCTTACGTAGCAAACGTCGCGAACTTAAAAATTCACCTCTGCGCGATAAACTTGTCGAGTCAGCCATTCGCAGCATGCGTTTTGCTGATTACGATAAAGAAATGCTTGAACGTGTTATTAGGCGATGTCGTCGAGAGGTTTGGGGAAGACGAGTTCTTGATACAAATCCGGCGTTTCGTTTAACTCATGCGAAACTCGCAGAGATTGAACAAGCACACGGTGCATCTATTCGAGCACGCAATAATTTTGTGCGAGCCAATTTACGCCTTGTTGTTAGTGTCGCGCGAAATTTTCATCACCATCGCATTCCTTTTATCGATCTTATTCAAGAAGGTAATGTTGGTTTGATGAAAGCAGTACATCGCTTTGATCATGAAAGAGGCTTTCGTTTTTCAACCTATGCTCATTGGTGGATTCGGCAATCGATTGAGCGTGCAATTATCAATAAAGGCTCGCAAGTACGTTTACCGGTACATGTAATTGATTCACGACGGCAGGTTGGTAGAGCCGCAACAAAATTGCAGCAGAAACTTGGGCGAGCTCCAACCGCCGGTGAACTTTCACGTTCGTTACGTATTCCACAAATAAAAGTTGAACAGATTTTAAATGGGGTACAACAAGATCCAGTCTCTCTTGATGAACCAGTTGGGGGTGATGATCCTCGAAAATATTTAGATCTAGTACGAGATGATACCAACCCTGGTTTAGATGAAGCAGTTATTCGTGAAAATACACATGAGCGTGTGCGTGAACTTTTACATATGCTTAATCCTATAGAAAAAGATATTATTCGCCGACGTTTTGGTCTTGGCGACGATAGCGATCAAACACTTGATGAAATTGGCAAGATTTACAATCTGTCGCGCGAACGTGTACGACAGATCCAAGCCCAGGGATTAATGAAAATGCGTCGTATGTGTGAACGTCGCAAAATTAGTTAAACATCTGTAAAAATCCCAATAAATATGCAGTATCTTGGCATGTCTAGCATCGTTAGGCAAAAGTATGTTACATGCTTTTTAACGATGCTAAATCAAGAAAACCTTATATTTATTATTGGTTCGCCGCGCTCAGGCTCTACTTTGTTGCAGCGTATGGTTGGTTCACATTCAAAAATTTTCACCCATCCAGAACCGCATTTAATTACACCGCTATTTTATTTGGGATATTACACCAATGTAGATAAAGCACCATATGATCATATTAATGCCGCACAAGCGTTACGTGAGTTTTGTGAAGAATTGCCTAATGGAGAAAATGATTATCTTGAGGCGCTGCGTGCCTATGCTAGTACGCTTTATGAAAAAGTACTTAATGCCAGTGGCAAAGAGTTCTTTCTTGATAAAACTCCCGCATATGCTTTGGTGTTGCCATTTTTAACGAAGTTATATCCGCAAGCAAAATATATAGTATTAACTAGACACCCTTTGGCAATTTTACATTCAGTAGCTCATTCATTTTTTGCTGGTGATTATAAAACCGCTGTTGAAACAAATCCGATTATACAACGATACATACCCGCGATTGGTGCATTTATTCATGAGCGTCCCGTACCATTTGTACACATACGTTACGAAGATTTAGTGAATGAGCCAGAAAAACAGATGCAACATATTTGCGAACACTTAAGGCTAAGCTATGAACCTGAAACCATAACTTATGGTCAGTATAAACATATTTCAAAGAGTTATGGTGATCCGATGTCAGTAGAAAAGCATCAAAGACCAGTAGGGGATTCAATAGAAAAGTGGGTGCCTGATTTGCTCGCGCGTCCTAAAGTTATGGCTATTGCCAGAAGGAGTATAGCATCACTTGATGAAGATCATTTAGCCGCATGGGGATATCCCAAAGAAGAAATTTTTGCTGCATTAAGTAGTGGTAGGGCAAGTCCTACACAAACACCGTTGAATATTTATCGCATTAAACGACAAGTTTTATTACATTTGCGTAAAAATATTCACAAGAACCTATTCGGAAAATTAATTAAAAAGATACGCTATTATTGCGATGTTTTACTGCGTACATAGGTGCACCCCCTGATTTTACGAATATTATAATGCTTATGCCACACTGACAATTATTTCGCGCACATGATGTTAGTAATACGGTAGATGTTGCTACATTGCTACAGAATAGATATTGCTACAAACAGTTATAATAAAAATATAACTACTCAGCCCTTCAACAGGTAACGGCGCCAGGAAATAACATCAAAGAAACAATCTTAAGACTGCTATTTATTAGTATCCAAAAGTCAGGATTCAGAATTAAATACAAAATCAACTAAAAATCGGTATTCTGTAACTTTCTAAGTTCTATTAAGCATGCCTTTAATCATGAAATCCTTTGTTAGGTACGTGCGCCGTCTTACCTAGGCGCTTATAATTTTGCTGACGTATCCGTAGTAGTCGTGTTTGTCGACACAGAAGCAGCGGTTATGGCGGTATTTTCAGCGAGTTTGTTGGGTTTTAGAATTTCGGTGACGGAGGTACGGGATAGAAAGATTAGAAAAAATAATAACATACCAATTACTACTGGTTTTACATCCAGCCCATTGGGCACGAGCGTAGCTATAAATATGCCGACGACTAACAATGAATAAATGAAACGTCCCAATTTTTTGAGCAGCAATAAATTAACCCCTGCCGCAATGAAGGTGAGGCAAAGCAGCAATCTAGCGACGACTTCGATGTCAGTTTTAACACCACCTTTAGAAATAGCGTAGCCCAGTTGAGCGGTAGCATATCCGAACAATCCAATTATAATAACTGCGATAAAATAGACGTCGCGCTTAGCGCTTTTCTGTTTTTTTGTAAGCTCTGCCATAAAAACACTTTTATTATGAAATGAGTAACCCTGCTTGCATACACACTGATTTTATAAGACGGTTATTTTTTTTTGCAAGCATCGGTTGAGAGCTTTTGGCGGCGGACTTCTGTCCCCGTAACTTTAGTGGCATGCACTTTTGAGCAAGAAGATATTGTGTTAGTACAGTAAACCGTGGCCACTGGTGACGGTAATGATTCCAATAGAAAACTATTATGTTAAGGGTTAGTGTTTCTTAAGAGTACGTGGATGAAAATGACTGAATATGATGTCATAAATGGGCTTAATGAAGCCTATATTCGTATAGATGCCAAGGGTATTATTACTACTATCAATTACGTTTTTTATGAAATTCTTGGATATGACAATGCAAATGATTTGATAGGTCAATCAGGCGCAATAATATGGAAATATCCAAAACAGCGTAGCAAAATGCTTGCAGCCGTTAAAAGAAATGGTTCGATAAAAGATTTTGAAGCAACAGCAATAACTAAAAGTGGCACTACATTAGAAGTCTCAATAAGCGCACGCTTAATAAAAGACGCTAAAGGTCATGAAGTAGGGGTAGAAGGAATAGTTCACAATATTAGTAAGCTTAAGTATCTTGAAGAACAGTTACGAGACTCTGAAGAGCGCTATCGTTGGCTTTTTGAAGCAGATGCTGATGCAATTTTATTAGTTGATTATGATAGCAATATGATTATTGATGCTAATCCAGCCGCATTTCAATTGTATGGTTATACGCGCAAAGAATTATTTGAAAAAAAATATACTTCATTAGCAATCAAATCTGCGGATATCAAAAATGACCAGTTGATAGAAAAGAAACCAGTACAATTGTGCTGGCATTGCAAAAAGGATGGTACGGTTTTTCCAGTTGAAATTGCTGGCTCTTACCATACATACCTTGGCTGTAAAATTTTTATTGCATCAATTCGTGATGTTACTGAACAACATCGAGTAATTTCAGAAAAAAAGTTAAATGAAGAACGTTTGCAGTTAGTTGCAGAAGCAGCTGCAATGGGTACTTATAGCTATGATCATGTTTCAAACACGGGAGATTTTTCGCTCGGGTTATTGGCACTTCATGGGCTTGATCCAAATGGAGTACTGCCGGTTGGTGAAAATTGGATGGCTGAAGCTGCGATTGCCGAAGATCAAGAAATAGTGCTTGGTGCTTTAGCACAAGCTCGTGATCCAAATGGGAATGGTGTCCTACGAGCTGAATTTAGAGTTCGTAGAGCAGATAGCTCGATTCGTTGGTTAATGGCTCGCGGAAGGTCATCTTTTGCCGGACCACCAGGGCAACGATATCTTGAAACATCAGCTGGTGTGGTGATGGATATCACCGAACGTAAACTTGTAGAAGAAAGTAGAGATAGACTTAATCGCGAACTTCAAGAAGCAACATCTAGAGCTAGTGTTATGGCAGCTGAAGCCAATCGAGCAAATGCTGCTAAAAGTGAATTTTTAGCAACGATGAGTCATGAGATCCGTACACCGATGAATGGTGTTATTGGTATGCTTGGACTATTGCTTGACACTAATTTAAGTGACGAACAAAGACGCTATGCAGAAATGGTTCGTTCAAGTGCTGATTCATTAATGGCACTGCTAAATGATTTATTAGACTTTTCTAAGATAGAAGCAGGCAAATTAGAGATCGAAAATGTAGATTTTAATATTGATATATTGATTAATGAAATTAGCCAGTCTTTAATTGTTCCTGCTCATGACAAAGGTTTAAAATATACCTGTTGTGTTGATCCCGCGATTCCTAAAATAATCCATGCAGACGCTGGTCGCTTACGACAGATTTTGTTAAATCTCGCCGGTAATGCAATAAAATTTACTTCAAATGGTAGCGTATCTATTCGTGCAAATTTTGTAGAAGCTGACGGAAATAAGGTAATACTTCGTTTTGTAATTAGTGATACAGGCATAGGAATTCCACAAAAAATGCAAAGACTCTTATTTAAGAGTTTTACGCAGCTTGATCCGTCTCATACGAGAAAATACGGTGGTACAGGGTTAGGTTTAGCTATTTGTAAAAGACTTGTGCAATTAATGGGTGGACAAATAGGTGTTGAAAGTGAAGCAGGTAAGGGTGCAACATTTTGGTTTACCATTAAAGTAGGCATAGGTTTACATCCTTCTGTATATGTACCTTCTTTAATTAATGAAAGTTTACCTAAAGTTGCATCTAACGCGCGTGTTCTTATCGTAGAAGATAATTACACCAATCAGCAATTAGCTCTGGGTATTTTACGTAAGCTTGGTGTCAAAGCTGAAATTGCTAGCAATGGCAATGAGGCATTGAAAATACTTGAAAGCAATCCGTTTGATTTAGTGCTAATGGATATCCAAATGCCTGATATTGATGGTTATACGGTAACACGACGTATTCGTAATGAATCATCATTGGTGCTGAATCATCAAATACCAGTTTTAGCTTTAACAGCAAGTGTGTTAGGTGGAGTAAAAGAAAAATGTCTAGCCGCTGGTATGAATGATTATATTGCCAAACCTATTACCCCAAGGATTGTTGCCGAGATGCTTGCAAAATGGTTACCAACAGAACCCCAAGCTGAACATGATGAAGTAATCGCATTTGATCGTGAAGCATTTATGAAAAGAGTATTAAACGACGAAGTTATGGCATATAAAATAATTACTGGTTTTATTGAGGATATGCCTCAATTAATGCAACACTTATATGATGCAATCAATGCACATGATACAGAGCAAACAGAATTTCGTGCCCACACTATTAAAGGAGCAGCAGCAACGGTTGGAGCAGAAGGTTTAAAAATAGCTGCTAGTAAAATCGAACAGGCAGCCCGTAATGATGCAATGGTATCGATTGATAAACTTTTTGAAAATCTTAAGCATCAATTACAAAGATTGAAAATAACCGTTGCCGAATCGTTTAATAACTCTATTTAATTTTCATTTTTGTTGTTGAACCAATACGAATGTTGAATTTTCGTGTTATCAGTTTTTGGGTATCTTCTGTATTAATTCGTAAAATATGGTTACCTGGAGAAAGTTTTATTTTATTAATAGGCGTATTACCATAATACTTGCCATCAATAGCTACTTTGTTACCTGGTTTAGATGATAAAACAAAAAATCCAAATTGTGTTAGTTTGTCACTAGCTTCATCGAACGGATTTTCTTGATTTTCTAATTGTGCCAAGAGTGGATCAACTAATGGTGAAAGGGAAACATAGATGATTCTTGATTCTTTAGAAGATAACGTAACCGAAACGAAAGATTCTTGGTAGCCTTCTTTAGCAAGTTTAAATTCATAGGTAGTGTCAGTTTGAAGAGTGTTTATAGTTACCGGACTAATACCAATAATATGCTCGTCCTGAAATATTTGAGCACCAGCTGGTATTGTTGAAATTTTTAGTGATGCCAGAGGCGGTTGAGGTGGATTATATTCAACAATATGTACTGATGAAGGAGTCGTATATCTAAAATTTCGCCAGATTACTGCACCAACAGTAATTAGTGCGATACTTATTATAGATATTAATATTAGTGTCAGTACTAAAATGTTTTTTTGCTTTTTATTTTGAAGTTTTATTTGCTGTTGCTGTATATTTACGCGTGTAGTTTCTTGAGTCGTAGCTTTCTTTTTATTTCGTGTCGCAAATGTAAATACTTCGTGTTCTTGCTCTAAGTGGTGTTCAAGTGGCGATTCAATAATGTTTTCTGGTAAGTGACGTTTGATATAATCAGCTAAGCAATCTTCTGATGCATCTTCTTCGTTTTCCTCAATATATTTTGCTAATGCTATAGCAACTTCTCTACAATTTGTATAACGCTGTTCACGGTCTCTTTTGAGCATTTTGCTAATTATAAAGTTAAGCTCATCTGGAACCGATGGATCTATACTCTTAGGTGTTGATATATCACTTTGAGTCAGAATTTTAATAACTTCTGTATCTTCTTTATCTTTTAATAATCTTCTTCCGGTTACTAATTCCCATAGTACAATCCCAAGTGAAAATTGGTCACTACGTCCATCAAGTTCTTTATTTAGAACTTGTTCTGGAGACATATACCTAAGTTTCCCTTTTACTAATTTTGAGCTTTTAATAGAGGTTTTATGAATTGCTTGAGCGATGCCGAAATCGACTACTTTGGTTACTCCATTGTGGTCGATCATAATATTTTGTAGACCTATATCACGGTGTACTACACCAAGTGGGTGTCCGTCTGTATCATGTGATTGATGTGCATGATGCAAAGCTAAAGCTGCTCCATGCACTATTTTTGCTGCTAAGTGGCGTGGCAAAGACTCATTATTACGAATAATTGCAGTCATTAGACGGGCTAAATTTTCGCCTCTAATAAATTCCATTGCAATTATATAGGTATCTTGCCAAGGGCCAACCTCATAAACTTCAACAATATTAGGGTGATGCAAAAAGGCAGCAACGCGTGCTTCGTCGAGAAACTGCTCAACATGACCAGATTCACGCGCTAAATTCGGAAGAAGGGTTTTAAGAATTATGAAACGTTCAGAATTATTGATGCCATTGGTTTGTCGAGCAAGAAAAATCTCACCCATTCCACCCACGGCTAGGCGTTTGATTACTTGGTATTTTCCGAATACCAAATTAGAGTCTTGTTTTAACGCTGCGGTAACAATAGCTATTACTCCAACCCTATTTTGCTCTATTCACCCTATAACAATAATATTGCTAACCAAGATATCATGGAAAACATCGAATTGACAAATGAGTAATGCAACTACAGAAAATAATTTAGTTTTATGCGAGTTGCAAAATTATATGAGTTAAAAAGTTATTTGCGCTAAATCATAAGATTTTTTATGCGGTTATAAATATGGGCGATCTTTCATTTTCATATAAATTTAATTCTGCTGGATAATAGGCGTGATTTTTTTTCTGGTATTCATTTGGGGTATCTGACAAACTAGTAAGTCTTGGATATATATATGCGGTGGTCTAAGTAACGCGGTAATCTATTTAATGTATATGGGGGAGTTGGTGTTTTTTATAATTTATTAACAGCAAACAGAATTTGAGGCTATGCTTCATATTTTTAAGCCGCGAGCAGAGACAAAAGTCGCTCTCACTCCACATAAAGGTTCAATAAGACTATTTTCCTTTATGGCTATTAGAAATAAGCTACTTATCTTCAATTTAAGTATTATTATTATATTGGTAGGGTTATTTTCATTTATGGGGAGAGATTTTTATCGTATTGCTAATTTAACGGCTCAAGAACAAAGCATTCATGTAAAAATTAATAATGCAATACTTAGTTTGCGCGAAAATGCAGAAATCCCTTTAGCAGCCAAGGACAGTAAAACCCTTGAAGAATTATTACAGAGTTTTATAGGTGACCCTGATCTACTAGCAATAGGTCTTTTTGATAATGACGGCAAGTTAATGGCTAGCCTTGGCAATATTAATGCCTATGTCAAGTTTTTATCTTCAGCTAAATCTGGAACTAAGGTGTTCATTGATGATGAAACATTAGGGGCTCGTCTCGATATAGGTGTTCAAGGTATAATTCTTGGCAGTACAATGGCAATATATACGCTTGAAAGAGTAAAAACCGCTCAACAGCATTTTGTGATGTTTTCTATTGTTATTGCAATAGCTGCTTTTATGACGATATTGCTATCGATTATTATAGGTCGAACAATAGTGCGACCTATTTATGAGCTAACTCGTATTACTAGTAATATTGTTGATCGTGGTGATTGGTCACAAGAAATTAATATTCGTGGTCATGACGAGATAGGGGTATTGGCGGCAAGTTTTGCAAAAATGGTAATGATGTTGCAACGTTTTCGTCAGACACTTAATGAATTGACATTGGGCATCACAAAAGTATCTGAACGTGTTTTAGCAATAGCTCGAAAAGTTGATGAAGGTTCAACATTGTTACAGTCTCGTGTTATCGAGACAGCAAATACAACTACTGAAATGTTAGATTCGTTGCATACTGTTGCTAAAAGTGTTGAAGTGCTGCAGGGAAATGCCGAGAATAGTGCAACTGCAAATTCACAGATGGTGACGGTAAATCAAAAAGTATCAACTCGTGTGCAAGAGATGGAGTCGTCAGTCAATTTAACTATGCGCGCTGTTGAACAATTGACCGAATCCATTGTTCAGATAGCGAATAGTATTGATCACCTTAACGTTTCGTTGGCTGAGACATCTTCTACTATTGTTGAGATGGATGCATCGATTGCTCAAGTTGGGGATAATGCTGGTGAAACTTCGTCATTAGCGCATGCAGTTTCAAATCATGCTCAAAACGGTGTAGTAGCTCTGGCTGCTACATTAGAGGGTGTTGACCGTGTGAAACTTTCATCTCAATCTGTTTCGGTTGCTTTTGAGAATTTAGATAAACAGATTGGCAATGTTGGTGCTATGCTTGATGTCATTAATCAAATTGCTGACCAAACGAACTTGTTAGCGCTAAATGCTGCGATTATTGCTGCAAGTGCTGGTGAGCATGGTCGTGGTTTTGCTGTAGTCGCCGAAGAAATTAAAGTTTTAGCAATGAATACCCGTAATAAGACGCAAGATATTGCAACTGTAGTGCAAGATATAAAATCTAAATCTAGTGATGCTAAAAGCAGTATTGATATAAGTTTGCAAGAAGTCGACAATGCAGTAAGACTTGGCCTTCAAACTTCAGATGCCTTAGGTCTGATTTCATCTTCGGCAGATAAAGCCACTTCTATGGTGCGTCAGATAGCCGATGCTAGTTTAGAGCAGACAAAAAGTTCACGTCTTATTACGACAGCAACCCAACGTATAGTAAAATCGGTAGAAGAAATTTCATCTCGCTCTCGTGAACAATCGCAACGCTCAATTGAAATTCATGATATTGCCGAACGGATGCGCAACGTTGCATTGCAAGTACAAAAAGCCATTATTGAACAGATGCATGGCAGTGAGCAGATAGGTGATTCTGTTAATAGTATTACAGATATGGTTAAACATCTTAATGATAGTGAACGATTGCAAACTAGTGGTGCAGATCGTGTTTTACAATCAGTAAATGGTATTCGCCAAGTCGCTGATAGTCAACGCAGTGCAGCAAGCGAACTGCACCAAACAGTTGACTCACTAAATAAGCAGGCTGAAGTTCTTCACAAAGCGGTACGCGCTTTTCGTGCATAATATTTTTTAACGCTAAGATAATTATTATTTACGGTGCAGTCAGAGGATGACTACGCTTAAGTAACGTTTTTTATAAACAGTATTTTTCAGGAGGACGCAGTGAACCACAAAATCTGTATGCCACGAATGCAACAGTATTGGGGGGTATCATTGCTGATACCTTTATTTGTATTGGCGGGGTGTGTTTATGATCCTGACGACCCTTGCGGTGAAGGTTTAGAACTTAAAGATAGCGTCTGCGTTTGCCAACCAAACCACATTCCTGAAGAGGTTGGTCGTTGCATACCTTGCGGTGAATTTGAACAAGCCTTTAGCGATACCTGCGAATGTATTGAAGGCTATTTACGCAATAGTGAAGGCGTATGTGTTGTTAGTAAACAAGGCAAACCATGCAGTGCTACAGAACCATGTGATGATACAATTTTTACTTATTGCCATTTGCTTGATGGTGGCAATGTTGGTTATTGCACCACACAAGGTTGTAGCAGCAATAATGACTGTTTAGGTAAATATACTTGTGAAACAAGAGTATCGCCTCAATACTGTATGAGACCAGCAACAGGATTAGGTAAGGCCTGCGATGGTCCTGATGGTTGTGCACAATATGAAGCTTGGAGTTGTGATTATTTTTTCGCCCATACCTGTCAAGTAGCTGCTTGTGATTTAGATGATATACTTGATTGTCCTCGCGGTTATGCCTGTTGTAGCTGGCCAAAACTTGTTGGAAATACTTATTTAAGTGCCGGTGGTACTAGAGGGATACCTACAAATTATTGTTACCCAGAATCGGCGATTAACGATAACGTTGACTTAGGCGCTGAATGTGGCGCTGTAAATAAATGAAAGGTTGAAGTCACCCCATGAAAACTACAAAGCTATTATCGTGCTTTGCATCTTTATTGGTGGCGGGCTTCGTTAATTTCGCCTTTAGCGATGGTGCAAATGCACAGGAAGACTCAGCTACTGGAAATGATGATGAAACGACATTATCAGAACCAGTTGATGAGCCAGTTGCAGAGCCAATTGCCACTGCTTCTGCTACAAAGAAAACCACAGATGCGGATGCCGCAGCAGCGGCTGCAGTTGCTACTGCAATGTTGGATACCTATCAGCCTATTACTGAAAAGCACTTAAGCATTTATGGCTTTGCTGATTTTACCTATCTTGATTGGTTTAAGATGCCGACGGATTTTAGGGGAAAGCAGTTAGCAGCATATCCAACTTTTACGGTTGGTCATTTAAATGTTTATTTTGATGCAACTTTGGCACGACGCTGGCGTGCTCTTGCCGAAGTTCAATTTTTATATTTACCACACGGCAGTGATCGCGAAGATGTCGAAGAAGATGATTATCCGCGTTATAACAATGAAGTCTTTGATTATAATGAACCTGGCAAAGATGTTACCTGGAGCGGTATTTCCGTTGAACGTGTTTGGCTTGAATATCAAATAAGTGATTTGCTTAATATTAGAGCAGGGCAATTCCCCACACCAATTGGTATTTGGAACGTCGATCATAGTTCTTTGGTTATTATTAATGCATTTGCTCCGTATTTAATCCGTGCTGGTTTTTTTCCGCAAACCCAAACCGGCTTAGAATTATATGGCACCAAAGGCCTGGGCGATTTTTTGCTGGGCTATAACTTAACGGTTTCTAATGGTCGCGGGCCTATTGATACTTGGCGTGACCTTGATGAAAATAAAGCAGTTGGTGGTAGGTTATATGGTCGAACTCGCCTTTTGGGTGAGCTAACATTAGGGGTATCGTTTTACAAAGGCCAATATACTGATCGCGATGCGCCAGAAACGCAAATGCAAGGTGATAAAATAGTATCTTTAATTCCTATTCTTGAACAATACGACGAATTTACGATAGCTGCTGATCTTAAGTGGGAATATAAAGGAATACTTTTGCAAAGCGAAGCTATCTGGAATGAGCGCGCTTATACAAAACATGGCCGTCCTAACGGCAAAGGGTTTCAAGCTGGCATATTCCCACGAGATGGCCGTATGTTGAGTTATTATGCTGTAGCTGGCTATCGCTTACCATGGCTACCACTTATGCCGTTTTATTCGTGGGAGCGTTATTTTGGTGGTTATGTATATGCTGGTTCAGGCTACAATAGCATTATCATTCATAATCTAGGCTTAAATTATCGTATGCTACCTAACGCGGTTGCCAAAGTAGTATATGCAAACCATCATTTTGTTATGGATGATGGTAGCAATGAAGGTAGGCACGATGGCATTGAAATTCAACTTGCCTGGGGCTTCTAAGGAAAGGACAAGCACTAATGAAAACGCGGAGTCACGCTATGATTGCGTTATTAAGTGCTCTGTTAGCAATTCTGCCGTTAGGTGTAGAAGCTAAGGCTGCCGAAAGTGCAAATGTGTTAGTAATAGTTGTTGGTAAAGATTCGCTACTTACCAACATACCGTTTAACCAATTGCGCCGTTTATTCATGGCTGAAATTTCAGAAATTGATGGACAAAGGATGTTACCTTTTAATTACGAACCAGGTAATGATATTAGAGTCGTCTTCGATAAAATGGTTCTTAAGATGGACCCTGATGCAGTTGGGCGCTATTGGGTTGATCGGTTAATTCGTGGCCAAGGAAAAGCTCCACCGATTGTACGTTCTCCTGAACTTGCCTGTGCGGTTGTTGGTAAACTTAAAGGTGCAATTGTTTACCTACCAATAGATAAGGTAAATGATAGTGTGCGTGTTATTAGCGTTAATGGCAAAATGCCTAAGGATCAGGGGTATCCTTTACGTTAGCTAATAACTAAGCATCCTTACCCAGCAAGGGGTAGCGCTATTGTTGTTGGTACGCTACAAAGCAGAGGTATGGCAATCATACCTCTTGCTTTAACACCTGGTGACGTTATCAGTGTTATCGCCCCTAGTGGCTGTTTTGACCATGATGCTTTCACATCTGGAATAGAAATTCTCAGGCAAGCTGGTTTTCAAACACGTTATAATCAAGATATATTTGTATCACAGCAATATCTTGCTGGTAGTGATAGTAGACGTATTAATGAATTAAAAGCAGCATTAAATGAACCAGATATCAAAGCTATATGGGTTGCTAGAGGCGGTTATGGAGCTACACGAATAATACCCCATATTTCAATAAATCAAATTGTAACTTCACCACGTTGGCTAATTGGTTTTTCTGACACGACTGCTTTACATTCTATATGGTCGCAAGCCAATATCGTATCTATACACGGTGCTAATATTACTACGTTAAAAACCTGGGATGAAAAAGCACGCCAAGAATTATTTCAATTGTTGAGTTGTCCCAAGCCCATAATCTATCAGGGAGAAGTTATATCTGGTGGGCCAAGTTTTGTAAGAGGACGTTTATTAGGTGGTAATCTTACTGTTCTTGCAGCGATGAGTGGTACAGGCGTATATGCAAATTTAGATGATTTTATTTTGATGATTGAAGATATTGGTGAACGACCCTATCGTCTTGATCGTAGTCTAACACAATTGCGATATTCTGGAGTGCTAAGTAAAGTTCGCGGTGTAGCTGTGGGGCAACTTACTAATTGTTGTGATCCAGGTAACGATAAAAATTCTGCATTACAAGCCATACTTAGTGCCTTAACAGATATGCATTTACCTATTCTTGCGGGGCTGCCTTTTGGTCATGAACCGAGCGCGCGTGCGGTATTGCTTGGGGCACAAGCAGAATTAAATACACAAAACGCCACGCTAACGGTGCAGCCATGAACGTAATGCAACAGCCTGAACCAACTGTTCCTGATATCGATCGTAGCATTCAAACAGGCATTTATAATAAAACTTTTTCTGCTGCAGCATGTATTGCTAGTGTGGGTAGCACAATTTTTCATCGTAGTGTGTACGGTTTAGTGTCACAACCACCACCTGTACGCCGTAGCGATTATAATTTATTATTTGACCTTGGAGGATTAACTCAAGTTTTAGGCGCTGGATTAGCAGCACTATACCTTATTAGCAAAAACCGTTTAGATTTAGATATTCCACTTGATCGTACCATACCTGAGTTTAAACATAGTCGTTTTAGCAAAATAACAGTTTCGATGCTGTTAGAACATTGTGCCGGATTTCCTTCGAGCAATGACCTATCAAATTATTTGCGCAAGCTCGATAATCGTCGTCCACCAGATAAACGTATTATTGGTACAAGTGCTGCTTTAGCGGAGCTTAAGCGGGTAGTCCCACAATTAAAATTATCATTTACACCTGGTAGTATGGTTACGGAGTCAGCGGTTAATAGCATGGTGCTTGGGTGGATCATTGAAGCGGTTACCGGAAAACCGCTTGATATCTTTTTAGAACGTGAAATATTTAAACCTCTAGGGATTGCTGACCAAATATTTTTTGTGCGCCTATATGAAACTCATCATCCAATGCTTAGTGCTAAAAGGGTTTTTGCTGCGGGTGAGCAATGTCCATGGCGTAACAAATTGCTTCAAGGTGAAGTTAGTGATGCTACAGCATGGATAGCGGGTGGCGTTGCCGGTCATGCTGGGCTTTTTGGCACAATTGATGCGGTATGGACTATTATCGATGCATTACAGCAAAGTTATCATGGTACGGGGCGCTTTTTTTTAGGTGGTGCAGTAAAACGTTTTTGGACTCGTTCAAAACGTTTAGCTTCTGCTACTCGCGCCTTAGCTTGGGATACCACAACTGTTAATAATCCCAAGGCAGGCAAACGGTTTTCTCAATCATCAGTTGGGCAAGTTGATCCATTAACTGGAGCGATTTGGATTGATCTAGCAAGTAAAATATCGGGAGTTTTCCTTGCTAATGGCAATCATCCTCGCGCAACTGACAAAATTGAAGCCATTGCTAAAATTCAATTAAGAGTATTTGAACTAATTGCCAAACACGGAGAGGCAATTTTACCACAGATCAATCAAGCAATGGGTTCAAAAGCTTTTTATGATTCATCAACTCAAGGCTCAGTGCAAACGTCTTCACCATATGGTGGCCGTCGTTATTAGGGGATGTCCCTGAATTAGGTTTAAAAGGTTTTAAATTAGGAGATAGATGTTTTGAGTTATATTTATATGCTCGGCATTTGCGGCACTGGAGTGGGTGCCTTAGCAGGTTTACTTAAACAATTAGGCCATGAAGTAGTTGGTAGCGATGAAAATGTTTATCCTCCCATGAGCGACAAACTAAGAGAATGGGGTATTCCCATTCTTAATGGTTATAACATTGAGCATCTTAGCCGTCGTCCTGATTTGGTTGTTGTTGGTAATGTGATTAGGGCCAGCAATCCTGAGGCGATTTTTATACGCGAGCAAGGCATTAAACAAATGTCAATGCCTGCAGCTATTGCTGAGTTTGGTATTGGTGACCGTCATAGCATCGTCGTAGCCGGAACGCATGGTAAAACCACGGTAACGGCATTAATAGCTCATCTTTTACTAGCCGCTGGGCGTGATCCGTCTTATTTAATTGGTGGGGCATTAATTGGTTACCCAGAATCTTTTCGCATAACTAATAGTAAATTTTTTGTTATCGAAGGTGATGAATACGATACAGCATATTTTGATAAAGGACCGAAATTTGTTCATTATCGACCACGTACTGCAATAATCACCAGCCTTGAATTTGACCATGCTGATATCTTTGAAAATATTGCTGCAGTCGAAAAAGCTTTTGGCCGTCTTGTGCAAACCGTACCTGAAGATGGCCATTTAATAGTTTGGCATGGCGCTACGCGTGCTCGCAAACAACTTGCATATGCTGGCAATAGGCATATTACGGTGTATGCTTTGCACCAACAAGATGGCGTAAATTTATATTTAAAAGAATATATTGATAGTCCAAATGGTCTTATTTTTACGCCAGTCTTTAATGGCGTTTCGCTTGGTTCTATGAATGCGCCATTGTGGGGTGAGGTTAGTGTGCAAAACGTTCTTGCGGCTATTGCCGCTACAATTGATGCTGGGCTTAATCGTGATGAGTTGGCGCATGGTTTTGCAACTTTTCGTGGGGTAAAGCGTCGCCTTGAGTTATTGGGTGAACCAAATGGTATAGCGGTAGTTGACGACTTTGGCCATCATCCAACTGCGGTTCGTATGACATTAAACGCTGCTAAGGTACGTTGGCCTAATCGTCGTTTATGGGCAGTATTTGAGCCGCGTTCAGCTACTGCTCGCAGAAATGTATTACAACACGAATATGTTGATGCTTTTCAAGATGCCGATATGGTGGTGATTGCTAGTCATGAGCGTATGAATGAAATTCCTTACGCACAACGTTTTAATCCTCAGTTATTAGTACAGCAAATACAGAAAAAAGGGATAAATGCGCGAGCTATCGCGCTAGTAGATGAAATTGCTAACACGATTTACAAAGAAGCAACTAGAGGCGATGTAATTATTTTGTTTTCAAATGGTTCTTTTGGGGGATTGCATATTAAAGTACTCAGTGATTTAGCGGCACGCCGGAATAAATAAATGACTACTAAAGACCAAATTTATAAAGATGCTGTTGTTATTGCAAAAGGCGCAGGCAATATTTTACGTGATGCATTTGGTAATACTCGCACCATTAAATATAAAGGTAGTATTGATTTAATAACCGATGCTGATCGTGCTTCTGAAAAATATATATTAACCGAAATACATAAGCGCTATAAAGAGCATGCAATTTTTGCTGAAGAGAGTGGTGATAATCAAAAAGATGGCCCTTGGCGCTGGGTAATTGACCCACTTGATGGCACAACTAATTTTGCCCATGGGGTACCATACTATGCTGTACTTATAACCGTACAAGAACGTATAGCCCCCAATAAATATGCAAGTAGCATTGCGATTACTTATGACCCATCACGCGATGAGTTGTTTGTTGCTAATAAGAACACAGGAGCAACACTAAATGGTAAACCTATATCGGTATCAGATGTAGGTAGACTCATTGAGTCATTACCTGCTACTGGTTTTGCTTATGACCGTATTGATAACCCTGATGATAATCATGCTGAATTTTGTCGTTTAAATTTACTAACTCAAGGTGTGCGTCGTTGTGGCTCTGCAGGATTAGATCTTGCTTATGTCGCATGTGGTCGTTTCGATGCTTTTTGGGAATATCGACTCAATCTTTGGGATATTGCAGGTGGCATTCTTTTAGTGTCTGAAGCTGGTGGTAAAATATCAACATTGCAAGGTAACCCACTTCAATCAGAGTCACTTGATATTGTAGTAAGCAATGGATATATTCATGAAGAGTTATTACAGGCCTTACGAAAATCTCGGCAGCTGCCGATTGGTTCTCGTGAAAATTTAACATAGCAAAAAGATAGTGATTTAAAGAAAAATTATTAAGGAAAGTAGTTATGCAATTACGCGATTTTAAAGCTCGTAAAGTTACTGATGATGTTATGTGGGTTGGGGCAATTGATTGGGACCGTCGGATATTTGACGAACTAATACCACTTCCTGATGGCACCAGTTATAATTCTTATTTAATTCGTGGTTCTAAGCACACAGCGCTTATCGATACAGTTGATCCAGCAAAAACCGAAGTTATGCTTAGTCGCATAAAGAGTACTGGTATTGAGAAAATTGACTATATTATTGCTAATCATGCCGAGCAGGACCATTCTGGCTCAATACCTATAGTGATTGAGCAACATAAAGAAGCCAAGGTGGTAGTTACTGAGAAGTGTAAAGGGATGCTTTGTGATCTATTGCATATAGATGCTGAGCGTATGTTAGTTGTTAAAGATGGTGATACTATCGATCTTGGTGGCCTCACTCTTCAATTCATTCATTTCCCATGGGTGCATTGGCCCGAGACCATGTTAACGTGGTTGCCTGAGCGCGCAGTACTTTTTTCTTGCGATTTGTTTGGATCACATCTCGCCACAGGTGATTTATTTGCCGACAGCCAAGCTGATGTTTTATTGGGTGCCAAGCGTTATTATGCTGAAATAATGATGCCTTTTCGCAGCAATATTAATAAGCAACTTGCAAAAATAAATGATTTAGAAATTAGTTACATTGCACCAAGCCATGGACCAATTTTTAATATACCCAATTTTATTACTGATGCTTATCTTGATTGGGTAAGTTCGCCGCCACGTAATTTAGTTGTAGTGCCGTACATTTCAATGCATGACAGTACTCGTCAGATGGTTGAGTATTTTGTTGATGGCATGGCTCGACGCGGTATTTGTACTGAGCAAATTAATTTAGGCGACGGTGATATTGGTAAGCTAGCAATGCTTTTAGTAGATGCAGCTACAGTCGTAGTTGGTTCGCCTATGGTTCTTATGGGGGCGCATCCAAAAGTAGTATATGCGGCATATCTATTGAATATATTGAGACCTAAATTGCTGCATTTATCTATTCTTGGGTCATTTGGTTGGGGTGGTAAACTCGTCGAGCAACTTCTAGGAGTTATGCCAAATATCAAAGCCGAAGTGTTACCACCGGTATTATGCAAAGGCGCACCCAAAGCCGATGATTTCGCAGCGATAGATGCATTAGTGGCAGCTATTAGCGAACGTCATGCTGCATTATCAAATAAGCTAACACGAAAATCTTAAAAATTTACAAGAAATTGTTACTGATCGAATTTACTTTAGTGACTACTACAGCGGTTTCTTTACTTTTTTCATGATACTTATTAAGGGGTGTCCCTAATTAAATGCTGTTTTTTTAGTGCTACATGTTTGTATTTCTTGTTATATGTGTTGTTGTGTTAAGGTTAGACAACGCTGTAAATTTTGCAAGAAAGTAAAAGAGAAACGTTATGACAATGCGTGAATTAAAAGGGATGATTGTTCCAAATATTACGCCATTTAAAAATGATGCTGCGCGTAGTCTCGATCTCGAAAGAATAGATAAATTAGTAGACTTCATCATTGATAAACAAAACGCTGATGCAATAATCGCTGTTGGAACCACCGGCGAATCAACGTCATTGTCACATGATGAAAAAGAAGTGGTAATTTTACGCACATTGAAAGCTGTTAAGGAGCGAGTACCGGTACTGGCTGCAACTGGTAGCGCTAATACACAAGAAGCTATTGCAATGACGCAGTTTTGCGAGCGTTCAGGTATTGCTGGTGTGCTTTTAGTATCGCCATATTATATCCGCCCTAATCAAGATGGTTTGTATCAACATTTTTCGGCAGTGGCACAAAATACTAAGTTACCGATAATACTGTATAACCATCCTGGTAGAACCGGCGTTTCAATTCAAGTTGATACCCTTATTCGTCTAGCGCAACGTTATGAAAATATAATCGGTATTAAAGATTGTCCAAATAATTTAGCTCTTTCTACTGATGTAGCCCGACGTTGTCGCTCTGAATTAGGCCGTTCATTTTCATTTTTAACCGGTGAAGATGAGTTTATTTATATGAATATTTGTCTTGGGGGCGATGGGGCGATTGCGGCTTCTGGACACTTATTAGGCAATGAAATTAAGCAAATGATAGACCTTTTTAACAAAGGTCAAGTTGAACAAGCGCGTAAATTGCAATTTATGATTACTGATTTAATACGTATGCTTTTTGTAATGCCTAGTCCAGCCCCACTTAAAGCTGCACTCGATATTTTGACAGAAGGCGAGGAGCTTGGTGGTCCAGTACGTTTGCCATTAGTAGATGCACCTGAAGATCTGAAACAAAAACTTAAAATTGAATTAGCTCGCGTTAAAGGCTAATTGCATTATTATAACGATTTTTCTTATTGTCAGTCGTTTTTTACTAGTACTGCACTGCGTCGTTAAGTTTTGTTGCAGTTGACACCAATACTGCGGCTCAGATACAGCCTGTAGAGTGAATCTTTTTGATTTAGCTGTTAGAGCAATAGATATTGCTAGTAAGGTTAAAGCAACCTTTAATACGGTGATGGCGCCTAGTGCCGAGTTAGAACAGCGCATTGATCGCATTCCTGCACAGTTAGGTCAATCAGGTGTAGATGCTTTTGGTTTTGACCCTCAGTACCTTAAGAAAGTTTTTGGCCTAGCTGTTTGGTTTTATCGTAGTTATTTCCGTGCTCAAGCTTTTGGTATTGAAAATATTCCTGATGGACGTTGTTTTATTGTAGCTAATCATTCTGGCCAATTGCCGTTTGATGCTGCAATGCTTACTGTTGCGGCTTTTGTAGAACGAGAGCCACCACGCTATTTGCGTGCAATGTTAGATCGATTCATACCATCAACACCTTTTGTGTCAGTATTTTTAGCCAGATGTGGACAAATTTTGGGTACTCAAGAGAACTGTAAACGATTGCTAGAAGCCCAAGAAGCAATATTAGTTTTTCCAGAAGGTGTTAAAGGACTTAACAAAACATGGGATGCACGCTATCAACTACAACGTTTTGGCAGTGGATTTATACGACTGGCGCTTGAGACAAATACTCCGATAATACCAACGATTGTAATTGGTGCTGAAGAGCAAGCGCCTGCTTTTGCTAATCTTGAATGGGTTGGAAAATTATTAGGTATTCCTGCATTACCCGTAACACCTTTCCACCCCTTAATCCCAGGTCTTGGTTTATTCCCAATGCCAACGCGCTATCGTATTTATTTTGGTAAACCACTTAATTTTTCAGGTGATGCAAATGATGATGATACGATTATTAGCGAAAAAGTTGAGCAAGTAAAACAAACCATGCAACAAATGATTACGGCTGGTTTATCCCAACGCGAGCATGTCTTTTGGTGAGGTTTAAAAAAAAGGTAGGTATAAATGCGTATTTTACTCACCGGCAGCTCGGGTCGCTTGGGGCGGCGGGTGGCATTAAAGTTACACCGCAATCATTACGTAGTGGGTATTGATTCACGACCTCCTAATTGTTTCCCGATTGAAATCGAGAATCATCAAATTGATTTACGTAGACGAACTGCTGAAAATATTTTGAAAGAAGGAAAATTTGATGCAGTAATGCATATGGGGGTTACGCACAATTTTCGTTTCTCTAACGAAGAGCATTATACACGCAATATTTTTAGTACTGAGAAATTGCTACAGTTGATAGTAAAATACCACATCAAAAAATTAGTACTGCTTTCTTCTGGTGATGTTTATGGGCCAATAGCGACTAATAGTCATTTTATTGATGAAGACGCACCATTAATGGCAAGCCAATCGTCAACTGGCATGCGCACTTTAGTTGCTGTAGATCGAGCTGTGCAATCATTTTTTTGGCGTCATAATGAAATCGAAACCGTTATTTTAAGGCCTTGTCATATAGTTGGTCCACATGTACGAAATGCTGCTTCAAAATATTTAAGGCTCAATATTGTACCCACTTTAATGGGATACGATCCCATGCTGCAGCTTATTAGCGAAGAAGATTTGTTGCCTTTAGTCGAAAATGCTCTAATGCCAGGTGTTCGTGGAGTGTTTAATTTGGCAGGCACTGAACCGGTTCCGCTGCATTATATATTAAAAATATTAAATAAGCCGACTTTGCCTCTCCCTTATGTGGTTTTGAAAACTTTTTTAGAACATGCTTTTAAATCACGTATGGTGTCTTTTGCACCACCCGAGCTTGATCATATACGCTTTAATGCCGTACTAGACACTCGTCGTTCTCAAGAAGTGCTTGGCGCAAAAATTACGCGTTTTCTTGAAAAAATACTCAAACCTTTTAAAGCTGGAAGTTTATATCCAGGTAGTAGTTAATTTTAGTACTAGCTTACGGCTAACCACTAAACAAGCAATGATAGCTGCTGTATTTTATCGATTAATGCACCATGGGCAGTTGGACCGATTAAATGCTTGGTTTGCACCCATGATGTAGCAGGTTGATAGAACCGTTGTTTCCAGGTTTGTAAGCGTTTTCCTGTATATAATAAAGTCTCATGAGAAATTTTTTTATTTTCAACAGCTAGCACTAATGCACGATACAATTCTAATACAATAGCTGGTTCATGGCAGGCCAAGAAAACATTTATGCCTGCATTGACTCCAAGAGTAGCAATTTCGTCAATGCTAAAGTGATCAGCGAGCGCTTTCATCTCGATATCATCGCTAAGAATCACACCATTAAAATTTAGTTCGTTTCGCAAATATTTTAATACTTGAGTTGAAATTGTGGCCGGGTGTTTTTCATCAAGTGATACAACAATCAGATGCGCAGTCATAATTGCTCCAACGCCAACTTTAATAGCTTCATGAAATGGTGGCCATTCCAGTTCACGCAGTCGAGTTAAATTATGATCAACAAATGGCAATTCAAGGTGACTATCTTTATCGGTGTCGCCATGGCCAGGAAAATGTTTACCACAACCGCCAATACCACCATTTTGTAGGCCAGCAATGAATGCAGAAGCTAGTTTACCAACTAACTGTGGATTATTTGAAAATGATCGATCGCCAATTATTGGGTTTTGGGGATTGCTATCTACATCTAACACTGGGGCATAATTAATATCAAAATTTAAAGCCCTTAACTCTTGTGCGATTGCTTTAGCCACTGATGCTACGAGTTTAGGATCATTTAACTTACCCAGCTGACGCATTGAAGGCCAGATTGTTGCAGGCTCACGAATGCGAGCTACGCGGCCACCTTCTTGATCTACAGAACATAATAATGGTTCATCTTTGCGGAAATGTTTTAACTCGCGATTAAACTCACAGATTTGTTCTAATGATTCAATATTTCGTGAAAACTGAATTATCCCTAGTGGTTGCACTTCTCGTAATAATTCACGCAATTCTGCGGTAATGCTAGTTCCATCAAAACCACAGATAATCATATTGCCAATAGCACGACGTACTTCAGAACGAGGTAATAATATTTTTGTCATAGGTGCATATATCTCATTTCTACAAAGAAACACACAACCCTAAATAGTAATTTGAGGTTGTATGTTTGTGGTTTTTTTAATCAGTAGACGATGAATTATCCATCGGCTCTGATACTGTAAATGGCTGATACGGAGCTGAAGGCGCATAGTTAGAATATGGGCTGTAATGACTGTATTAGGCTGTTTGAGTCATCTGTCTATGACTTTGGCTTTTAGCTGTAGTTGACGAATTATTGTTGTTCGTGTCTGCAGAGACACTATGTATCGCTAAATTATAAAAATATTATTCCTGAGTAGCCACAAATGTTACGATAATGTTGCATGTCAGGTTGCCTGTATTTGGCAAATATCAAGCAATATTTTGCATTTAGCTATACAAACTTAGCCTTGTATTGTCACATAAATGATACACTTTAGCAGATAGACATTTGTAGAAATAGGCATAATATTGCTTGAACGATATTACATTAAATAGCTTTTTTAAGGTTGTTCGCGGTTGGTACACTAAACCGCAAACGATACGTGAGTTTAAACTGGTGGTATGTGCTTTGGCCATAATTATTATGAGGTTATTATAAGGTTTTCGTTTGTCTTTCGCATTACTGCAATTTCGCTCCTGATGTTTTCTATAGTGGCTTGTTCCAATAGTAAACAAGAAGAACGTAACCGTCCATGTGACGCTAATGATTTATGTGCTCCTAATTATACCTGCCAAGAATTTACTGATGAAGTAGCCGGTGTTACTAATAAACTATGTGTTACTTTACATTCTCTGGATTGTAGTTTAAGCGCAACTAATAGCGCACTTTGTATAAAAAATATCGCAACCACTGAAGATACTACCGAAAGCTGTGACGTGCGCTGGGATATTTTGTCGTGTTTCGAAGGTGGTCAAGGTTGTGATGGCGGTTGTCGTATATGTAATTGCAAATCAGACGACCCCGATTGCACTGAATATGTATGGAGTAAATGTGAAACTAGTATTGCAACTTTAGGTCAAAAACATAGTTGTAGCAATACTAATGATGACTGCACTAAAAAAGGATTAGGTGCTGAAGCTACTTGCGTTAATATTGGTGCTGTCTCTCCTAATTATGTTTGTTCAGCGGTTAAATCTTCACAATGCTCCACAGGCTTTATTACATAATTCTCCAACATTAGCCGCTGGTGTTATTTGATTACTATTTATAGTCAACATTATTTGCTCCTTTTTTTAAAATGCCGTTAATATTAGCAAAAAGTTATATTAAATATTGTTGTAAAACACTTTTAGGTGTTGCCGGAAAATATGTAAAGTAGTTGCTTTGAAAATAGTCTTTAACGAAAATGTTACAAACTAACCGCGTTACATAATTTATGTCACAGTTATGTTGCATGCGGTTAAGAGTGAAACGTGCGATAGCATTACTATGCTTATATTATTAAAATAAAATGGGTTAAGTCTTTTTGTTTGTCGCGAAAATGATTCAAACTTGTTGCTATGATTTTACGCCATCGTAATCTCTTTGTGTGAATATAACTTTGTATGAATTATTTAAATTTGGCTTCATATCAATACAGTAATCTTTCAGATCTAAACATTGGTTATTTGTTATTACCGGTTGTGGTATAAAAAGGAGAGCAGTATAATGATTGAAACAGCCAAACAATTATTGGCTTATAATTTGCCTGAAAATATTTCATTTTCTTCAAACGAAGACCAAACTAAAATTATTAATGATAATAAAAAGAAATTAACTCTTCCTAAAAAAAGAATTGGTTTTACTTTTGATTCATCTGTAGCTGTAGCACCAGAAGCTACTAAATCATTAGTAAAATTTTATCAAGGTATCGATAGTAATCGCGCGCATAGCGATAAAGTAACACCGGCTATTTCAGATAAAAATAAAAAGTTATACCTACCATCAAAAAGTACTTGTTTGTTTTCTGATTCATCATTAACTATGCCATCTTCATTAAGTGTATCTTCAACACAACTGGGATTTAATCTTGTTAGTAAAAATGGCATCATCGGGAACAACATTTATTATAAAAATATTGAGGATGTTATTGATGCGTTAAATAAAGCGAAAATGGTTCAGGATGCGAGTGCAGAAAAAATAATAAGGCAACAATTTAATGAACTTAAAAAACAATTGCCACAGTTTCAAAGAATTTTTAATGAATTACAAATCACAGAATCACATTTGTTGAAATGGTTAGCAACAGGAAGCATTCCGAACAATGTGATAGAGGTTTATATAAGGCATCAGCAGGCTGACAATAAATCAAAATATCTAGAAAAGAAAATAGCAAACAGTATTTACTTGTTACTTAAATATGGTGAGTATGTTGCCCATTTTCGCGGCGAGATAGAAGCTGAAACAGGAGAAAATCCGCTGCTGCTTACTATGCAGGCTATGCAAACCAAATTTTGGCAAAAAGAACAAAATATTGTTGTAAGTAATGCTACAAATATTTTTTATAATCTTAAGGATAATAGATTTAAATTAGCGATGGCCGAGCATAGTCTTGATAGTTTAAACGTAAAGTTAAACTATCAAGTCTTAAATCTATCCCCAAATGATGAAGAAATCATCAAGACACAAAAAATGGTCGAGCGTGCTAAAATAGCAATTAATAATTATAGCGATCTTATTGCCAATCAAGAGAAAGCCGCACGTTCAGTTTTAACAAGTTTGTATCAGCGGCATGCCAAACGAGTTACCCAAAAAACACATAATAATGATCCTGAGCGCCTTAATGCTGGTCGTTATGCAGCAGCGAATGCTGTAGTGGAAGCAGATGTTAAACATAAAATTGATGCAACTGATATTGGCAATGAAATCAAAAGCGCTAAACAAATTGAGTTATTACTAATAAATATAAGAACCACACTACATTGGGTCCAAGAGACAATTTCAATCAACACATATTGGACAGAAGACAGCATTACTCGTGCTGATATAATAGAAGCTTTAGAAAAGATTAGACCACAACTGCAATCAATTCATGAGATACTGCGCAATGAAAAAGTAAATGAAATAAATGATAATACCATCGTCGAAATAGCAAAATACTATGCAACGGCAGTTTTTTGTTTAAGTGATGCCTATGAAGCAGAGGCCGATGATCTTGAACAACAATGTCAAGTATCTGCAACCCCACAAGTGGGAGTAAGATTAGCTCTTCTCTGCCACAATGCTGCGATGTTATCACTCGAGATTGCTGAAATAGAACTTTTGGCGGCAGATGCGCGCGTCTCTATGGAAGTTGGCAAGAAAACCTTTGATGAGCAAGACGAGCAAAAACTAAATCTCCATGATTTTGTTAATTACCTCGAAGAACGAGCAGCAGATAAGGATACCCAACTAAAAGCTTATCAAGAAACCTTAAAAAAACTTAACTCTTTACCAATATCTACCTTAGGAGCAACCTATCCAACTCAAATTTATAGTATCGTTGGTCGTAATGAGTTGCAAATACTCTATACTACTTGGAGGTTACATAACTCCCAAAAAGAATACGACGCAATAATTAGTCAACGAGATGAGTTTGCTGCACGTCTTACCGCAGGAGCTTGGCCTGAATATCAAAAACAAAAGCTAAAACTGCAACTCTCCAAAACAGAAAAACAAAAGACTAAAGAAAATTTACAAATCAAAATTAAAATACTGGATAAAAAACGTAAGGTAGAAATTGCTCAAGAACAAAGCAACAAAGAGACGCAAAACTTTCTTGATTCTCGTATGACTGACGTTATCATTGGCGAAGAATTTTTGATTCCGTTTAATAAAGCAAATCCGTTAATAAATCTTCAAAGTGCTGGTGTCGGCGATATCTACATAAAAGCATTTGACGCATCTAAAAGAAATTCCATTATATGGCATCAACGTGAAATAAATGCGTTGTTAATATATTGGTAAAAGATGATAAGGCTAAAATATCAGAAATGTTTACCCAGACTGCGTTGGCTTGTCTGCGACAAATATTTTTTGGTACTAATTTTGCATACAGTGAAAGCACAGGTTTCTATAAGCTGCTTGATGAAATTAAAGACATCGTTACCATCTCGTCTCAAAATGCCGTTAGCTCTTATTATAATACAATTATGTCTGATTTGAGTTATGGGATTGAACAGATAAAAAGACAAATGTTTGATGAGCTAACAGAACAACAAACCTTTGCGACGGTTAAAGGTATAGACTGTATCAGTGATAAATATGATGCATTTCGTGATCATGGTGGTTTAGTTGTTGGTACTATTTTTGGGCGTATCAATAGAGGAATATCGCAAGATAAAAATCAACAAAAACTGTCTGATGAAATCAGTGCGCTAACAAATATTGCAAAACAAGATTTACAAATGGCTATAGATATCTATTGTCGACTTACAAAAGAAGAGGAGCGCTTAGCTTATATAACTGCATTACGCAGCAATAACGCTGAAATGTTGTCTCAATTTTGTAATAACAATTTTTTACAAGCCCAAGCCATAATAAACGCATGGAATACTACTAATACCGGTCAATTGTTTGTTGGTACGAATGAAACTGAGGGCATATTTTTAAATGAAGCAATTACTCAAAGCCTGGATCTTACTCAAGTAGTATTTGCGCCAAATCTACCTGATGTAAATTCTCGCCTTGAAAATTTACAGATTAGTACGGAGAAAACAACTAAAAACCTACAAGATAATTGGGTTGCTCTCCAAGTACTCGATGTTGCAACCTTGATGCTACTAGGTGGAGCCGTAGAAGCAGCTGGTGTGGCTACTCTTGCTCAAGCCAGCAATCTAGTTAAAATATCTACTACCGCCAACAACTTAAGTAAAGGGACACAAGTACTTATATTCGCTAGTCGTGGTGTTTTGGCGGTTAAAAAAGGATTCCAAACCTTTCAAAAAGCAAAAACCATACTAATTAGCCCAATACGTAACCAAGTAATTAATCTACCAGGTGTAGTAGGTACTTCTGGGCGCTTTCTTTATGATCTCGCTTATTACCGCACCATTGGGATGACACTCGATGTTATTAATACCAGTGCTCATAAAGCTTTTGGTAATGACAGTAATAGAGCCGCTTTTGTACAACTATTAGTAATGATGACCAAGCTTGGTCCCAGTTTTAATCCATATCGAATTGGCATTTCTGCAGGTTTTGAAGTTGGGATTGAAAAACTTTATCAAGAAATCGAGAAAATGCCAGAGCAGGCATTAAATCAGGCGGTCAACGGACATTTAACTCCTGCACAAGAAAAGGCACTAAAACAAAAAATGATTATGTGGCATTACATAGGTCGCGCTACAGTTGATGTTACTAAAATTTTAGTAAGACGCTGGCAACGTTATAATTCTGGTACAGAGGCAACGACCCAACAACAAGTTACTGAACTTTCAAAAGTTTTACGTAATAATGGGGCAGTTATAACCTCTGGTACGACATTAGCTCTTACCAGTTTATTGCGTGGCTATTCATTATCTCTCTGTGAAGTCGGCCATTTTCGTCAGCCACCATCAGTTTTTGAAAATTATCGTAGCTCAATAATTAAAGCATTAGGAAGTAATGCTTGCCCACGCGCACAAGTAGCATTGCGCGAGTATCTTGATGATCAATTACTGGTCCTTGCAGCAGAACGCTCAGGATTAGATAAACTTCAACCAAATAACGATGTTGTTAACACAGAGGTACTAAATAAAAGTATTGAAAGCGTCAAAAATGATTTAATGGCGTTTGGTGTAGCGAAAACAGACGAAGAAGCCGAAAAATTAGCGCGTGAGCATATTACTAACTGTGTTTTACTTAGTGCTTTGTGTGATACTTCCAACGAAAGAACTAGTAATAAAGTCATAAAATAGTATAAGCTATGTAGCACTTATTGTTTATATGGGGATTGCTAAAAAATTAACAATACCTAATTTTATAAGTAGAAGGATTTTTTCTGTAATGGGAGCATAATGCGTTCAGCTATTTAAAATGATATCTTTATTTATGTGTGAGTGAGGTATTATATGACGAATAGCACTTACACTGCGCAACTTCCAGAGTTCGATGTTAAAGAAACCGATGAATGGGTTGAAGCCCTAGATGATGTTGTTGAATATCAAGGTGCTTTACGCGCACGTTTTTTACTTGAGAAAATTTTGGCACGTGCTCGTGAATTAAAAATTGGTTTGCCCAATTTAACTCAAACTCCTTATATTAATAGTATCCCTCCACATGAAGAGCCACCTTACCCGGGTGACGAAGCACTTGAAAAAAGAATTCGTCGCATAATTCGTTGGAATGCTATGGCTATGGTCTATCGAGCCAATAAACATTTCCCGGGTATCGGCGGACATGTTGCAACATATGCGAGCTCTGCAAGTTTATATGAGATTGGTTTTAATCATTTTTTTAAAGGTAAACAACATCCTGATGGTGGTGACCAAGTATATTTTCAGGGTCATGCAGCCCCTGGTATTTATTCGCGTGCATATTTGTATGGTAGTTTAAATGAAAATCAGCTTGAACACTTTCGCCGTGAAACACTCGGAGAGGGTTTGTCTTCTTATCCACATCCTTGGCTAATGCCACAAT
The DNA here is from genome assembly GCA_016931625.1 of Deltaproteobacteria bacterium. Classification (NCBI taxonomy): domain Bacteria; kingdom Pseudomonadati; phylum Myxococcota; class Myxococcia; species Deltaproteobacteria bacterium. Next base: position 81,230 of record JAFGEK010000020.1, read on the forward strand.
TTTGGGAATTTCCCACAGTCTCAATGGGCTTAGGACCGATTGCCGCGATTTATCAGGCCCGTTTTAATCGTTATCTTCATGCTCGAGGTTTAAAAGACACAAGTAAACAACGAGTTTGGGCTTTTATCGGCGACGGGGAGTGTGATGAACCTGAAGCGCTGGGAGCAATAGATCTAGCGGCCCGTGAAAGACTTGAGAATTTAACCTTTGTGATTAATGCCAATCTACAACGATTAGATGGGCCGGTACGCGGCAATAGTAAAATTATTCAAGAGTTAGAAGGCACATTTCGTGGTGCAGGCTGGGAAGTAATTAAAGTTATTTGGGGAACACAATGGGATGAGTTAATTAAGCGTGATTATGACGGAGTGCTAATAAAGCGACTTAATGAAGTAGTAGATGGGCAATTTCAAAAATATATTACTGAATCTGGTGATTATATTCGTAAAGATTTTTTTGGCGTTGACCCCAGATTGCTTGAGTTAGTTAAAGACTTTGATGATAACTACCTGCAAAAAATGCGAAGAGGTGGTCATTCGTTAACTAAAGTTTATGCTGCCTATAACAAAGCTATCGACCATCAACGTCGACCAACGGTGATTATCGCGCAAACAGTAAAAGGTTGGACGTTGGGCTATGGTTTTGCTGCAGCAAATGTTGCACATCAATTAAAGAAGCTTGATCTCGATCAATTAAAACGTTTTCGTGATACGCTGCAATTACCGATACCTGACAGTAAAATCGAAGAAGCACCATATTATCATCCAGGTGCTGACAGCCCAGAAGTTAAATATATGCATGAACGTCGTCAAAATTTAGGTGGCTTTTCGCCATCACGAATTTCACACAAAGTTTCTATACCCAAACCAGCTACTGATATTTATCAAGAATTTTATCATGGTTCTAAAGATGAAATGGAAGTATCTACCACAATGGCGTTTGTACGACTATTACGTCAACTCATGCGTGATAAAAATTTTGGCAAATTAATAGTTCCAATCATACCTGATGAAGCACGTACTTTTGGTATGGATGCATTCTTTCGAGAGTTCGGTATTTATTCCGCAAATGGGCAAAAATACGAGCCTGTTGATGCTCACATGTTGCTTAATTATCATGAAGCTAAAGATGGGCAATTAATTGAAGAGGGCATTACTGAAGCTGGTAGTATGGCCACTTTTACCGCTGCTGGTACTGCATATGCTACCCATAATGTGCCCATAATACCGTTTTATATGTTCTATTCAATGTTTGGTTTGCAGCGTATTGGTGATCAAGCTTGGGCTTTTGGTGATAGTCGTGGTCGTGGATTCTTGATGGGAGGTACTGCTGGTCGAACTACTATGCTTGGTGAAGGCTTACAGCATCAAGATGGTAATAGCCATATTTACGCTTTAGCTTATCCAACGATGCAAGCATATGACCCTGCCTATGCTTACGAAGTCGCAGTAATAATCAAAGATGGCTTACGCCGTATGTTTAGTGATAATGAAGATATATTTTATTATATCACTTTATATAACGAAAATTACAAAATGCCGCCTAAACCTGAAGGTGTTGATGAAGGTATCGTAAAAGGTATGTATCTTGATCGAGCCGCCCTCAGTGATATCAAGGGTCCGAGAGTGCAATTGTTTGGTAGTGGGGCTCTGCTGCGAAGTGCAATAGCGGCACAAGAAATATTGGCTACTAAATATAATGTCGCCGCAGATGTATGGTCGGTTACAAGTTATCAGCAATTATATCGTGAGGCACGTAGTTGTGAGCGTCATAATCGCTTACATCCTAGCAATACACCTAAACTCCCATATGTTACGCAATTGCTTGAAGGCCATCAAGGCCCAATAATTGCCACTAGTGATTATGTTAGTGAGTTACCCAGCATTGTCTCACGATATTTGTCACGACGTTTTACCGCACTTGGTACTAACGGATTTGGTAGATCTGACACGCGTGAGGCTTTGCGCTACTTTTTTGAAGTTGATGCAGCCTACATTGCACAAGCCGCACTTGCTTCGTTGGCGCAAGATGGTACGATTGAAACAAAAGTTGTTGAGCAGGCGATTAAAGACCTTGATATTGACCCTGAAAAACTAGATGCTGCCATCGCGTGAATATATTTATATGATTTTAATGTTTTTAAAAATACGCATGAGTAAATAAATTGAAGGGACTAGAATAATTGAGCCTAGTCCGAGCGCCCATAACACCATTGTTTGAGTTACCGTTGTGTAACTAGCTGCAGTTAAAGTGATATCTGGCATAATCAGGTAAGGGGCCTGTGCCGCACCCCAACTAATGACTAGTAATGCTATTTGCAGTACTGCAGCTAATCGGGCCAAATAAAATTTGTTTCGCAACAGTGCACTAAACGCAAATATGGCTGCAGCTAATATTCCAAGTAGCAAAGGTATTGACCATGCTTGTGTCACTAGTTGGATGAAAAAAATAGGGGCTTCGGCCCATGCCAAAATAATTGCAAAAAGTGCGAGTACAAAAACCGCAATGCTGCACAACAAGGCTACGCGACGAAAAACAACGATTAAATGTTTTTGTTCATCAAGTGATTGTGCTTCAATAATAAGATATACAGCGGCGATATATGCAAATAAAGCAACTGTATGCAACCCAGTTATAATTGGAAAAAGACCCAGCCAAGGTTGCCAATAACTACCCGTGAACGTTCCATTAACAAAACGCAAACGACCGGAACTAACTGTACCAATAATTATGCCAAGCATTAGTGGGGCGATAATACTGGCTAGCGCAAAAACCAATTGCCAATATTTTTGTATAGTCGGTGAAGCATAATCAGAGGTGTAAAACGCAAATGCAGCACCACGTAACACTACACTAACTAAAAATATAAGTATGGGTATAAAAAGACTTATTGATAAGGCAGCAAACGCCGGCGGAAAACAAGTAAACAAGAGCACTACTATTAATATAAGCCAAACATGATTAGCTTCCCAAACCGGACCGATCGCTTGTCTAATTAGCAAACGTTGCTCATTTTTATTTTGCCCAAAAGCTAGGGCACTAAGTACTCCACCACCAAAATCAGCACCGCCAAGTAAACTGTAAATTAATATGGCTGCTAATAATACCCAACCTAAAACATCAGCAGTGGACATTGGATTGCTCCGAAGTTATTGCTGATGATGTCATTGTTGCCATGGTTGGTTGTGAACCCTTATGAATCATACGGCTAAGTAAAATAGTAACTGACACCCCAAGCAAAGCAAACAAACTAATTATAACCCAAAATGGCGTGGCTAAGTTTGGCATAGGGGTTACGGCAGCACTAGTTAGCATCGTATTCATAATCGTATAAGGTTGACGTCCCCACTCAGTTACTAACCAACCGGTTTCAAGAGCTATATAACCTATTGGGGTGCACAGCATGATGATAGCTAACAAGGTGTGATTAAAAACAAATTCTTGTTTGCGCCAGCGTGTGCGTAACATGGCTGCGTATATTAAAAGCACGACAAATGCCATTAAAAATCCCAAGCCCACCATAATTTGAAAAGCTAAATGTACGAGTAAAGTATTTGGCCAGGTGTGGCGGGGAAACTCTTCAAGACCAAGCACTTTTGCATGAGGGTCATGAAAAGCTAAAAGTGACAAGCCATAAGGTATTTTAAGTGCATACGGTGTTGTCATAGTGTCATCGTCGGGTATGCCACCAATATGCAAGGGGGCAGCGTTGGTAGTAAGATAGTGACCTTCGATAGCTGCAAGCTTGCGTGGTTGGTTAGTTGCAACATGCCGTGCAGAAAAATCTCCAGAAATTGGTTGCAACAGTGCAGCAATACCACCAACGCCAATTGCAATTAAAAGTGCGGTTCGATGAAAAGTACTGCTAGGCTGTCGCCATAAATAAAAGGCGTGAATGCCAGCCACGGCAAAACCAACAGCGGCATAACATGAAAGCAGTACATGTATTACTTCTTCAGCAAAACCAGGTGGAAACATGGCAACGATAGGGGAGATATTATGCGGCTTACCGTCAATCAGTGCAAAACCAACCGGGTTGTTCATCCAGGCGTTAGTAAGGGTTACCAAAAATCCAGATAAGGCGCTGCTTAAAGCAATGATGATTCCAGAGAAAAAATGTAACTGGCGGCTGACACGCTCCCAACCGTAAAGATAGATGCCTAAAAATATAGCTTCGATAAAAAATGCAAAACCTTCAAGAGAAAAAGGAAAGCCAATTAATGGTCCGGCAAAATCCATAAAGCGCGGCCAAAGCAAGCCAAGCTCAAATGAAATGACCGTGCCGGTAACTGCGCCGACGGCAAATAGTATCGCAACACCCTTAGACCATTTTTGCGCCAACTCGCGATACACCGCTTTGCCGCTACGCAACCAACGCCATTCGGCGATAGTCATCATTAAGGGTAGGGCGACACCAATAGCCGCAAAAGTAATATGAAAGGCTAAAGTTAAGCCCATTAGCCAGCGGGCATACATGAGATCAGTCACGCCTTATGTCTATCGTTGCTTGCAGATGATGACAAGTTTAGTTTTCTGACTCCGAAAAATAATTAGTCTGGCCATTGTTTTTTTACCATATTCATTAATTAACTTCATCCGGTCCAATATCAAAAATACCATCACTTGACGGCCGAGTCTGCTGTTCAATATCTTGGCTAATATTAGAGGTACTATTATCTAATGACGCACCATTATTTCGTGCTGGCGACACTGCCGATAAACGCGTTTGAGAATAATCCCAATTTGCACTAGGCTCGACTAAAAATGGGTCTACAATAAGATTGCTTGTGATATTTGGTGTGCCAGCAATTTGATTAATAGTTGCGGCAGAGTAGGTGACCATACTCGTCTCTGGGCCAATAGCCACATAGACGGGTACATCACTAGTCGCTAAGTCGTCTTTAGCAATGTACATCAAGTTATGACTAAATCTCGCCATATTGCTCTCTTGTGTGCTAGTTATTTCAAGCACCGCTAATCGCCGCGACTCATCGATGCTATTGCCTATATTAAATATATTATTAACCAAGCTTATGCCGTCATTGTTGATTTGGTTGAGGTAAATCGCAGTCTGGAGTTGCCCTGGCGCTGCTAATGCAGTTTCTGGGCTAACCGCAAATAGATTATGATAGGCAGCAACACCAGTTCCGCCATTTTGCCACAAAGCTATCAAATGCTGCCCCCGATTTGATAAGAATACATTATTAGTAAGTAGTGGGGCGCTGATAGTAGTTGGCGTATCAATCATCGCTGCAGCGCAATTAGTTTGTATTTTGGTTGTTGAAGCTGTCAGTGTAGGCAAAACACACGAAACTCCGTTAGCATCAAAAAGAGTGCCGACTTGATTGCCAGAGCTAGTACTTAACTCAGTGGTATCGCGAAAAGCAATAGCGACAATATCGGCGCTAGTATCACTGCCTGAGGTTATGTAGTACCCAGCTCGTATTTCGTTATTGTTAACCACTGCACCGCTGTTGTTTATTAACCATAAGCCGGTGGCATGAAGTGGATCAGAAGTAATGTTAGAATTTAATGCGGTTGTTGGTCCACCAGTAATAGCTCCAAAGCCGTAACTGCTGGCGGATTTACCATTATTTACAATAGAAGCTGTGTTTGTGCCATATAGCAGTAATCCAACAGCGACTAACGGTCCGCCACTGCTTGGCATGTTAAACGCCATGTCGGCAATTAAATGATTATTGATAATTTGCAAGTTATAGGAGTTGCCAGCAGTAACAGCTAGACGACTAACATTATCATAACTTGCGTCAATGATGCCGGCACATAAAAGCCGGCCGGCTTCTTGGTTGGTGATAATAGCATCATTGTCTGCAATTATAGTATTGTCTGAGTGGTCAATACGAATAGCTGCCGAGACGTCTGCACTCCCGCTAGCGGATATTTCATCATTAGCAAGTATGCTGGCGCTAGGTCTCCCGCCATTAACGGTAGTCATATTAATACCAATTGCTTGAGTAGTAGTATTACTTGTGCTGCTACCTGAGGCCGAAATCTTTTTAATATGTTGAATGGTAGCACTTGCATTATCTACAATTGCTACCGCTAAACATTCATTAGTACAATTTTGTGCTGAAATTGATTCAAGACCATCTAAAACTAAATTCGCTCCATTAGTCTCAGTCGCCTCTACGCGAGCAGCGTTTAATAATGCTCCACCGGTGACAGTAATTGTGCCGCCGCGCATTTGCAGTTGTGCGGGGATGGCCGTAGTACCGGTCACATAAAGGCCACGGACTGTTGCTGCGTCTGCTGCTATGCTTTGCAAAGTACAATTAGACAGTAAAACAGTGCTGCCGCTATTATATACTGCTCCTGCAGAGGCATTTTGCGATACTATATTAAGACCAGAAATAGTGCCATTATACCCAGAAGAAAAAGTCAATGTCGGTTCAGTATTTGTTACTATGTTGCTACTTTGTAATGTTGCCAAAGGTGTAGTAGCCGGTGTGGTGGCATTAACGAAACCAAAAATGCTCGGATGATGGGGTGGGTTAGAATGTTGCTGTGGATTTAATACAAACGGCCCGCGAAAATCATCGCTACCTAATATGCAGATATTCGTGCCATCATTCCAGGCTTTATTTAAAGCGTTAATAAGTGGCCCCATAGTATTGGAAGCATCGCTACCACTACCATTACCACTGCCGCCATTAGTAGCCCAAACGCAATTTTCACTGATGATATAAATATTAGCAGTGTCAATTTTTGCACCGTCACTAACGCTAACCGTAATGAGATGAGGAGTAGGGTTTGCCGCTGGTATAACTGCAGTTACACTGCGCTCCAAGGTAGTGTCAGTGGTATTGCAGGTTCCACTACCAGTGCAAATTAATAAGTTATCGTTATCGGTCCAGCTAAAATCCCAACTATTGCCATCTATATCAGCCGCAGTGACAGCGAGTGTAATTTGGCTATCAGCTATTGCCAGCACATACCAATCTTGACCAACAAGACGAGCATTGCTGACCTGAATTATTTCTGGGGCATCGTTATTGATAATCAATGACAAACTAGCATCAACGCCATTGCCATCAGCGCCGAGTGTAACGCTATATGTACAACTATCGACCGTATCATTAGCAACGATAATAGTAATGTCATAATTATCACCGTTGTTACTAAGAGCCGTATTAATGTCGCTACTATTACATCCACTGGTTGCTGCAACACTAAGAGCAGCATTAGTTACCGGAACACTATGTTGAATAAGCGCACTAAAGTGGCGCGTTTCATTTGGATGCAAGCTAATCGTTGATCCCGAAGTAGTTAAACTTACAGTATAAGGAGGGCATAACTCGTCAATCGTTTCATCACAATTATTATCGATACTATCATAGCAAATCTCAGTATTTAACGGTGAACGGCGATAATCAGTATCGTCACAGTCTTGAGTATGTAATATATATTGGTCGCAATTAGCGAAAGCACCATCAGCGTCAAGATCACGGCAGATAGCACAGCGCCCCCAAACGTCAGGATCATTATCATTGCAATCATCGCCTAGACCGGCTGGGCTCTGTGGACAAATATTCGGACTGCCAATAATTATTTTTTGGGCATCGCAATGCTCATCCAAATCACTGTCGCAACCGTTATCTATAACTCCATCGCAATCGTTATCTAAATTATCGCAAAGTTCATTTGTGGGTAAATAATTGTCATAAGCCTCAATGCATTGATTGTCTTGGTTACATAACAATTGATTATTACTGCATAAACCGTTCAAATTAGTAGCTGGTTGGCTGGTACAACCTTCATCAATGACTCCATCACAATTATTATCGATACCATCGCAAATTTCATTTGTGGGTATACAAGTGTTTTGCTCTGTCTCGATTGGGATGTTAATGATTTCAGTTTTAGGAGTACGGCTCGTACAATTTGCTAATAAAATCGTTAAAATTGTAAAACTCAACAACCAATTGCACTGCATACCCGCCTCCTTAAGACAGCGGTCGTGCTTCTTTTTCCTTGCGCGAAGTGTCGCTATACTTATTTTTATGGCAACACTTTGCATATACTTATAGATCGTAGCCGAAATCCGCGCAGATGCAATTATCAAAACTATCATGCTCATTTTGAATAATTTCGAATCTATTCAATAGGAAACTGCTCTAAGCGGTTGCGTCGCGGGTCATCGGTGTGGTACAGCGCCCGCTTTGTTGGTGATGGAGGTTTTTGGTAATGACGCTCGTAAATTTAATAAATTTCGTAACGTTAGCGCAAGCTGCCGGTAATAGTGCTACAAAAGGTGGTCCATTTGATGGTCTTGTAACCATTGGTGGCCCCATTTTAATGTTTGTGGTTATTTACCTGCTTTTAATACGTCCTGCTGGCAAACAACGCCGTGAGCATCAAGCAATGTTAAATAAGCTTGAAGCAGGCATTGAAGTCATTACCACTGGTGGTCTTATTGGCAAAATTGTGCGCATCGAAGATCGTATTGTTACTTTAGAAGTTGCCGATAAGGTTAAAATTAGGCTGCTAAGAGACCGTATTGCCGGTCGTTTTGCCTCACCAACTGCGGCTGCAGCTCAAAAGAGTTAAGGATATCAGCGAGGAACAAAAAAGCATGAATCGCTCATGGTATTTTAAGTTTGTTCTGACGTTAATTTTTTTATTAGGGTCATTATATCTCTTATACCCATCTTACGTTTACTACTATAAGGCTTCCGCAGCTGAACGTGAAGACAACGATGCTTTTTGCAAATCAATGCCAAAAGGCATGCATTGTAAAAAGTTCAATCTCGGCCTAGATCTTTATGGTGGCGTTCATCTGGTCATGGGTGTTGAGGTTGAAAAAGCAGTGCAACAAAGAGCTGATCGTCTCGCAGATGCCCTGCGTCAAGAGTTGAAAGAGCAAAAAATTAATTTTTCAAATATTATTAGACCAAGAGACAATAGCGATATCATTGTTACTTTAACCGCTAATGATTCTGATGAAAGTTTTAAAAAAATAATTCGTAAAGAATTTAAAGTATTACACATAGTTCAACATGAAGATCGTACCTATACCCTTGCGGTAACCGGGGAATATGCAGAGCACATTCGCGAATCTGCCGTTGAGCAGGCAATTAAGACCATTCGTAACCGTGCTGATAAACTAGGTGTTACCGAACCTACGATTGCAAAGCGCGGTACTGATAACATTTTAATTCAATTGCCAGGCGTTCGCGACCCTGACCGAGCTATTGCAGTTATTGGCCGCACGGCACAACTCGAATTTAAAATAGTTGACGCTGAAGCAACTGCGGTTTTTGACGAAATTACTAATGAGCAATTGCCGCAAGGTGTTACAAAAGAAGAGCACACCTTTACAGGTCATGGTGGTAAATCAACTCGCGAAGTTTATTTTGAAACGCCATATGAGCAAAAAGAAGCCTTAGAAAAATTACTTACCGCAAAAATACCTTCTGACCGAGAGATTTTATTTGGTGATATCGATAGAAAAGGCAGTGCGGCTCAAGCGACACAAGTAAAAACACCACAACGTTTGCGCACCTATTTAGTTACTACCCGTCCTGGGATTACCGGTGATTATTTAACTGACGCTAATGTCGAGCAAGACCCAAAAATGCCGGGTGACTATTATGTCTCTATGACTTTCGATCAAAAGGGCGCTCAAATTTTTGCAAAGTTAACTGAAGAAAACGAACAGCGTATGATGGCTATTGTGCTTGACGAAAAAGTTAATAGCGCCCCAGTTATTCAAGAAAAAATTGGTGGAGGCTCAGCCCGTATCACTCTTGGTGGCAATTACGGCTCAACAAATTCTCGCTTTGAAGAAGCAAAAGATCTTGCAACCGTGCTAAAAGCTGGTGCTTTACCAGCACCAGTTGATGTTCGTGAAAAACGCCAAGTTGGCAAAACTATGGGAGAGGATACTGCTCGCAAGGGCCAAATAGCCTTGGTTGTTGGTGTTTTTGCTGTATTAATTTTTATGGTTTTCTATTATCGGGTAAGTGGTTTAATTGCCAATTTCGGCTTAATTCTCAACTTTGTTTTATTGTTGGCAATTATGGTCGTTTTTGAAGCAACTCTTACCCTACCAGGTATGGCTGGCATCGCTTTAACTCTAGGTATGGCAGTAGATGCCAACGTACTTATTTGTGAGCGTATTCGTGAAGAACTTCGTTTGGGTAAAACACCGCGAGCTGCCATTGATACTGGGTACAGCAAAGCTTTTTCAGCAATTTTTGACTCTAATGTGACAACATTAATTGCTGCAGTAGTGCTTATGCAGTATGGCACGGGGCCGGTGCGCGGTTTTGCCGTGACGCTTATAATTGGTCTGCTTTGTTCGTTATATACATCAGTAATTGTATCGCGGTTGATATATGACTTTATTACTTCTAGCTGGCGTATTCAGCGTTTAAGTATTTAAGGAACCAAATATTATGCGAGAGTTCTTCAAACCAGGTTTATATATAAATTTTATGGGTAAGTTCCGAGTTTTCGGGACATTTTCAGCATTGCTGATTATCGGTAGCATAGTATCGATAGCAGTACGTGGTTTTAATTTTGGTCTCGATTTTGCTGGTGGTTATGAAATTCAGGTTAAATTGCCAAAAGCTGTCAACGAAGACGAGATTAATTCAGTAATTAGTCCATTAGGTATTACCGATGCTCGAGTGCAACAACTTGGTAATCAAGATGGCCTTGAATACTTAATTCTCGTTCGCCAACAGGGTACTCTTGGTGAAAAAGAAAAAGACGCACTTAAGAATGAATTTGAAACACTTGCTGGTGGTATTAATAAAATTGCTAATTGGACAATAGCCGAAAGTGGTGAAGTTATAAGTGTGGGTTTTGATCAACCGATAATCGAAGATCAAGTACAAGCTCTGCTATCTAAGCATAATTTAAAAGTGCTCAAGATTACCGCTGGCGAACGTGCAGATAAGTCAGAATATACAATTGAACTTGCATCTATCGGCCAGCAAATAACTGAAGTTTTAAATAAAAAAATGAATGTAGATGCAGGCAATGTATCGATAGAATTTGTTGGCCCTCAAGTTGGTGAGCAACTTCGTAATCAGGGGATTATGGCCGTAGCAATATCGCTACTATTTTTGATGTTATATATAGCCATTCGTTTTGATTTTTATTTTTCTCCTGGTGCCATCATCGCTATTCTTCATGATGTTACAATAGTTCTAGGAGTGTTTTCGTTTTTTCAAATTGATTTCACTTTATCAACGGTTGCCGGTATTCTTACTCTTATTGGTTACTCATTAAACGATACGGTTGTTGTCTATGATCGCATTCGAGAAAATATTGCTCGGTTACGTGGTCGTGAGTTGCGTTTTTTAGTTAGTTCTTCGATTAGTGAAACGCTTTCCCGTACTATGCTTACAGGTCTAACAACAATGTTCGTAGTAATTTCGTTATTTATTTGGGGCGGTCGCGCGTTAATGGATTTTTCCGCGTGTTTATTGGTAGGAATTATCATTGGTACTTATTCATCAATTGCTATTGCTGCTCCATCTTATGTGTTGTTGCGTGAGCAATACGACCGTCGGGTCAAAACAAAAGCAAGCGCTTAAATTTCTTTAGACGATACACCGCACTTACTAGTAAACTAAAATATAACAAGACGATTTTATGTCTTGAACGTTAATTAAATACAGTTAGTTCTGTTAAAAGTTTTGGTGGAGTGATGGTGCGATGATCGGGCCCCCTTTGGCGGTTGGCAATTTCGCGAAAAAAGAATAACCCAATCATCACACCACCGCTCAACCAAAATATAAGATAGAGCAAGGTAGAAAAGTCTTATACTCGATTTGATCAGTGGCTGAAAAGTACACAAAAGGTTTTTTAAGAGCAGCAGAATTGTAAATTTATTGTTAAAATTATAAAAAACCAATAAAATCAACGAATAAGCTAGGCGATCAAGGACTTAAAACGTACAAAAACCTGTATAAAAACTTAAATCGCGATTTGATGCGTAAATGGTAGGTTTTTTCGTAAAAATGCCATGTTGTAAGCAAAAAAGCGGACTATACCTAATAACAATGGTAGGGTGTTTGAATAATAAGGAGTCTCTATGGAGCGAGTTGAGGGTGAAGCTAAAACCAGACGATACCCACGTGTACCATTTCACACTCATGTCGATGTAAGCGGTAATTCATTAAACATTGCTGGGTTTACTAGCAATATTAGCCGTGATGGTTTGGCTTTTAGTCTACCGCTTAAAGATTTGGGCGAAAAAGCTGGTAGATTGCCGGTAGGTACTGAATTAGCTCTGCGTTTGCATCTTCCAACTCTTCAGGCTCCATTGATCATTAAATGTCAAGTAGCTTGGACTGGCCAGCCTGCCAGAGATTCTGCAGGACGACTTGCGGTTCGTATGGGAGTACATTTTTGTTCCGAACAACCCAGTGTCGACCAAGCTGTTGTCGAGCTTATGGCCAGTTTTCGTCATCGTATAGCTATTATTGATTTTCCTGTAATTGAAAAAATTAAAGAGACATTAGATGATTTATATCCAATCGAAGAGATAAAGGACCTTGAGACATTAAATACTTCGATGTCTCGCAGTGAAGTCGGATTAATTGTTATTGGCAACGGTAAAGGAGATGATGTTTTAATTAAAACGGTTATTGAAATTTTACGGTACACGCAAGTAGAAATTCAACCACCATTATTAGTATGTGTGCCCGAAGATTCGAAAGCTTTTTCTCAGCTTCCCCCTGATAAATTTAATGTTTTATTTGCCCGCTGGCCAATTAGTGCCTTAGAACTGCGTGCTTTGGCAGTCAGAAGTGTTGAAAGCCATGCTGTAGCTTTAGAAAATGCCAGATTAAGGTTTGAACTAGAAGGTATGGTTGAACGGCTACAACGTGAAAACCAATTTTTCAGAGGTAAATTTGTCACCGGCTCTCGTTTTGAAGGAATAATTGGTGATAGTGCACCAATGCGACGCTTATATGAAACTGTTGAACGGGTAGCAGCTTCGGACGCGAATGCTATTATTTTAGGTGAAACAGGGACAGGCAAAGAGCTAATCGCTCGTGCTTTATTTTTGCATAGTCGTCGTGCAGATAAACCATTTCTTGCGCAAAACTGTGCTGCACTTTCAGAATCTTTGCTGGATAGCGAATTATTTGGTCATTGTCGTGGCGCTTTTACCGGCGCGGTTTTGGATCACGCTGGTTTATTTGAAGCTGCTGATGGCGGTACCATTTTTTTAGATGAAGTTGCTGAGATGAGTCAGACTATGCAAGCAAAGCTTTTGCGCGTATTACAAAATAAGGAGCTTCGTCGCATAGGTGAAACTAAAATTCGTCAAATTGATGTACGGGTAATATGTGCAACTCATCGTAATCTTGAGACGATGATTGCCGATGGCAGATTTCGGGCTGATTTATATTATCGCATTGCGGTTATTTCATTACACATACCACCATTACGTGAACGTCGTGATGATATTCTTGCCTTAGCTACACACTTTTTGGCGCATTTTGCGGCAGAAAATGGTACCGAGCCCGTAATGGTATCGGCTGAAGCAATGAGATTGTTAGAAGCATATTCATGGAAAGGTAATGTGCGTGAATTGCAGCACTCTATGGAAAAGCTTGCCATGTTGACTCCGAAAGGAGCACGAATTACTGCTGAAAGTGTTGCTGATATTTTAGGGCGCGAAAAATTAAGCTCGCAACAGATAGAAGATCTACAAGAAACCATGCCTTTAGACGCAGCACTTGAAGATTGTGAAAAAAGACTTATCGAAAGAGCCCTGCGTATCAACCAAGGGGTTATTGCTAAAGCAGCACGTACTCTTGGAGTAAATCGCAGTACCTTATCAAAGCGTTGCCGACGTTTAGGAATTCAAGCAACTGAATGAACGTAAAGTAAAGTAGGGGCTAATAATTATTAGCCCCTACTACCATTGTACAGTTGCTACAATAGTATCGAGATAGTTACCAGCCGGTATGTCTTGGCCTGGTGGTATTCGCCCATAAATAGTTACAGTTACATTTGAGTTTTTTGGCGGTATAGTTTGGTAATAAGTAGTACCTTCTGTACCATCTCCCCATATATTACTATGTGCTGCGTCTAAATAGAGATTGTATTGTTGCACATAAGCACCACTTTGCATTTGGCGCGGATTATAGCTGGTAGCACTACCACGGCTAAGGGTTATTAATACGGGATCTCCATTTACTTGACGACAACGATAAGTGATGCTGCCGGTTGAATCAGTTGGAGTGGCGTTAAAAACATCGTAGGTGCCAAAATTAATGCCTACAGTACCTCGAATATTACATTTTATCGCCAAGGCAGTATTAGATGCTGCAAACAAAAGAAATACACCAAAAACAAATGCAATAAGTGGTGTTCTTCTTTTAAACCAACCATTTGTTTTTTGCCTTGCCTGTTTAAAAATGAGGCGCGGTTGAAAACGGTGGCATATATGCATACATATACTCCAAAAACGATGTCTCGCAATGTTCGTTTTTACTTAGTTAGTAAAATCAAACAACCGCAATCACATAATTATATTGTATCGTGTTATTTAACATAAGGCATGTTATATACGCAAAAATAGATAACTAAATGTTTTAAATAGGAAAGCTAAAATTATATTATTTGTACAGTGTTACCATTGTAATGTTGCAACGATGGTATCGTGGTAATTACCTGCTGGTATATCTTGCCCTGGGGGTATACGTCCATAAATAGTAACAGTTTCGGTTCTGAAATTAGGCGGGACAGTTTGAAAATACGAACTACCTCCTGAACCATCACCCCATATGATGGTGCGGGATGCATCGAGATAAAGATTATATTGTAAGGTGAATCCACCATTTTGCATTCGTCTAGGAGTATAACTTGCGGCACCACCACGACTGAGGGATAATCTTACTGAAGCGCCTCCGACAAAAAAGCAGAAATAGCTGAAACTGCCAGTCGAATCAGTGGGAGTACTATTAAATACATCATAAGCCCCAAAATTTATTCCCGTCGATTGGGTAATAAAACAATAAATCGCATGTGCATTGGTAGGGGCAAATAGTAAAAAAAGTAAGATAAACACTGATAGAATATTAAATCTACTTAATGTCTTTTTATCATTATAGCTGATAGGTCGGGGTTTAACGACCTTATCAAATTTTTTTATTCCGAAATGGCAATACATTTAACTACTCCCAAGTCGATAAATTGTTCGTCTTTTTGTGGTACAACTAAAGCAAAAATGCAGTTTGTACCGCTATAATATATTGTAGCCTGATAAGTTCCTGAGCGCAGGTTTTCAAAATAAAATTCAGCATTCGCGCCAAGAGGTGATGTCATAATGCCATTGTTGGTCGCGATGGTTAAATCTCCATAATTTGGTTGAAGTATTTCGTCATCCTTGATGAGAATGATTTTGCCGATAATAGCTTGCATTTTACGCATCTTTGGCTCTACTAATGCTCCACCTCTATATGGTGGAGCAACTATTACTTCCGATTGCTCAATTTCATAATTAAAAGGAACATCAGCATCACTTATACTTATGCGATTGCCATAATATGGTAATAAATTGGGCACTAAAAATTCTCCACTAGCATCAGTTTGACCAATAATTTGATTGTCTAGTAATACGGAGACATCGGGTGTTTTTGGTAAACGTACTAATGCAAAACTATTACTTATTGGTCTGCTGGCTTTAAGCGACCCGTCAAGCCAAACTAAAGAACCAGTTGCACTTACACTGCCGGTGTTCTGTGCACCATACTCATTATGGATACCATCATAGCTAGCTTCATAGCGTCCATAATCCCATTGATACTGCATTAACGCCCGTGCGGCACCACCACCAGCGTTAAATGTTTGTAATTCAGAGCGGTAACCGATGCCTTCATTAGGAGGTAAGGGTTTTTGCATTTGAAAAGTTGTAGTGGCATTTGCACCAGTTTGATGTGATACCGCGGCGCTAGTCGATTGCGGCATTGTGTAAGTCAAGCCTATAAAAGCAGAGGTAGTAGTTGAATTATCTTCAATTGTTAAATCTGTTGTTAAAAAGAAACTTAACGCACCAAGCTGCCAATTAGTATTAACCGAAAATTGATGTGTGGCGGTATGGTTCTGATGCACACCTAAATCATAATGTAGTGACAAACCTACACCAAAAGGTAATGGTAATGAAATAAAAGCTGCAGCATCGATAGGTAATTTTTCAATTTCAGTCGATGAATTAAGGCTGGTGTAAGCATTGTTTTGCACTTGTAGCGAGCCGCCAAAACTAAGATATCGACTAGAGTTAGTATAGATTAACGCTCCGGCAGAACCAGTGCGGTTTTCACTAAAACTCATGGCGCCTGCAAGCTCTAATTCACCAATAGGTAAACCCAAGCTAATGGTAGGACCAAAATTAGTTTGCCATGGTGTGGCATCAGTGCGACCACCAACCGTCAACCAATCATTAACACCTGTGCGGTAATATCCAAGAACTACAGCTTTACCATAGTCAAAACTTTTTTGGGTGTTTTCGCGTAGGACCCCTAGATTGACCGAAAATTCCGTAATATCTGGCGATAATAAAGATGCTGCAAAATAATAAGGCGAAATTATTTCACGACTTTCGCC
The DNA here is from genome assembly GCA_016931625.1 of Deltaproteobacteria bacterium. Classification (NCBI taxonomy): domain Bacteria; kingdom Pseudomonadati; phylum Myxococcota; class Myxococcia; species Deltaproteobacteria bacterium. The sequence continues at coordinate 97,826 of JAFGEK010000020.1, forward strand.
AAAAGCATCACGCATAATTACTTCTACCGAACCTCGACCTACTGGTGTTGGAATATTTTCAATATTAAAAGGTCCTGGCGGCAATTGTTCACGCCGCAGAAATATCCCATTACGATAAATTTCAATAGTTGCTGGGGTTAATACTGAACCTGAAATACCATGTCCTGGTTGCCGTAAAAAATAGGGGTCAAGAGCAAAATTACGTGCAACGCTAATACCCGCAAATTGTGCGCTACTACCTAAAAGTCCGGTACTAGCTTGCGCGTCACCAAGAGTCCAGCGCGTTAGATTTTCTGTGTCATCATAAACAAAATAACTTGGTCCGCGAACAAATTCACCTAAAGTAGTACGTCTGACGCTGTTATAAAGTAGTCCCCAAGGTGAATTAAATGCCAACTCAGAAAACCCACTAAAATCGGTACTATTGCTCCAATCAATAGCATAATTTAATAATAGACTGTTATCACGTGGATATTGGATATCCTTGGGTCGATTAGACCTCATGCTAATAGTCGTCGGTGCAAAAAAATCAGGGGCAGCAGTTAAGCTTAAACTAAGTGTTTGCTCGTCAAAGGTATAAGTTATTTTTGGCGCTAACGATTTTAACAACACCATGTCTTCGCCATAAAAAATATTATAAGTACCTTTGGTTTCTTTAATGCCTGCAGCAAGTAAGTCATTAACTCGCAAATAAATATCCTTATTAAGTAAATAGATTAACACTTCACCCTTGGGTACTGAATTTACCGACATTGGTACTACTATGGGTAAGGGTAACATAGTGGGATCTTCAGGTAGATCAGAGATGGCTAATGCTGGCAGACTAATAAAGAAGATAAATATAAATACAGTTCGTTGATGCCGCGCCAAGAGTCGGAATATAAAATAAAAATAACGTGCTAAAGCACCTATTTTAAGGCCCACATACATTTACTGGGAGATCCATGCTCTTGGTCACTGTAGTAAAATCGGTTTCAATGTTTAAATTTAATGCTTTGCTATTTTTACATTCATCTGCAGTTAATTCCACATTGTAGATTCTTTGGCCGCCTGAAAGGACATACCAACCATCAAAGCTTTGCTCCTTTATTATGGAGCCTTTGGTATTAGTGATCGAGTAATTAATTTTACGTAAAGAAAAATGCACATTACCTGTATTTAATATGGCAAAACTCACCTGGTGTTTAGCTAGCACTATTTTTTCGATACTGACACTATGTTTAGCGGTGCCCTGATGAATAAAAATTGGGATACCCAGCTCGGTTAATATTCTTAACTGATTACCTTCAGCAGTATTTTTGTCTTTATTATCTGGCGGTAGTTCAGTGACAAATATGCGATATGATTTTTCTATATCACTAGCTTTCACTCTTGTACCCACACGGATATTTCTTTTCTCTTTAGGTTGAAGCATTAATAAGGTTGGAAAGAAAACAATATCCTGTGTAGGTTTTAATACCATTTCACCATTGTTTTTCTGATCCCAAGAAAACCCACGTACCTGCAAACGCAGGGTTTCAGCACTATCATTAGTTATCATTAATAAAGTGCTTGAGGTATCTGACGATAGTGTGACTTGCACCGGTTTGACACTAAATGTGCTTGCAAGTGCAGGGTTAGTTATAAGGAGTAAGTAAGCGGTCAGGATGGGGTAGAGGCAGCGCATGCATAGATTGTAAAGCAAGGTGCCTTGAGGGTCTAATTATTGTTCTTAGAAGTTTACAGTAGCTACTACGGTATCATTGTATGAGCCGGCTGGTACATCTTGACCGGCGCTAACGCGACCGTAAACCGTAAAGGGGCGAGGGGCGCTACTGGGTGCTGGAGCTGGAGTTAGCAAATCAGGAGCCGCATCACCCCATGAAGTCGTTCTGCCTGCATCTTGGTAAAGGTCATATTCTAAATAACCAGTGCCACCGTCATTCATCCGTCGTTGGGTACCAGAAGCATTGACGCCAAGACCAAGACCTATTGTTGTCGTTGCTCCTTGGGTACAGGTCACAGTCACAGTGCCAGTTGCATCTAGGTCGACGGCCGCGTTAGCGACGATAGGATCGTAGGTGCCAAATGCCAGCGCTGCGGTGGTGATACTGCAATTATTAACTACTACAGCGCTAACATCGAGGTTGGCAGTAGCAGTAGCAGCCAAAGCTGACGAAGAAATCGCAGTTAAAAAAGCGATGGTTACTAAACTAATTTTGAATGATTTTGCCATTTCCGTGCTCCAGTCTAACGCATCCGCAATGCGTGTGTTTTCTTGGATAAATAGTAGAGCATTTTTGGTGCCAACTATTAAAATGGTGTTTGGCACTTTTTACATACGAAAAAGTATAATAAAAACAAGGTATTATAATATTGCAGGTGGTAGCTATGGTTACATTAACTATGCATATTTTACATAGTTGCGTGTCGATATTCACGCATTTTTAAGGTATTTAAGCAAAATATTCATGCTGATATTATACACCGACATACATGACATGCTTAATAATTATTCTAAATGTGTTGAATGCACGGAGATGTTTAATAATTTTAGAGAATGGATGGATTAGAAATTCAAAGTAGTGATTACTGTCGAAGCTGGGGTATTCGAAGCTAGAAGATAATCAGTATCGGTTGAAGTACTAGCTAACATAACGCGTGAGACGTGGATTGCATTTTGGTCAGGCGATGTATTGGAATTGAGTTTAATGTGCGATGACGTAACTTTGTTTATATCCGTACGTGCGCTAGTAAGCGGATGTATGGTTCCTCTAGTGCATCTGACGGTAATGTTACCTTCGAGTGTGTCGTTAATGGCTGACGCAGAATTTGCAATTGCACAAGTTGGCATCACTTTAACGCTGACAGTAAGTCTATCACTCTTAGCGGCAAAAACCGTCTGGCTGCTGAAAAAAACTGAAAATGTAACAAGTAACCAACGCATACTTATTGTTATAAGCAAGGGCAATGCCAAGTTAGGCAATATCTATAACTAGTTAATAATAATAGACTATTAACACAGCATAGGTTATTGCTATGGCTTATCTATGGGGATGCCCTAGGACTCTGGGTCTTTTCTACTTGTAGGTAAATATCTTACTCTTTACAATGCAGTATTTGTCTATCCAGTATAACTCCTTGATTTGCTAATAATTACCCAAAGTTATAAACAATACTCGATCGCCTTTAAAAAAACTGTTTTAGAACTTTTGCAGAATGATTTGACGCCTGACTGTGATTATGAAATACAGTTTGCTCTTTTTGGACCAACAAAAACCCAAAGGAGAAGGTATGAGGTATATAGATCTTTCGCGTTGTCTGCTCGTAGCGTTTTTTGGTTTAGCGATCGCTGTGGGTCAGCCCGGTTGCGCAACTACCAAAGCTGGTGGTGATGCTCAAGCTAGTGCTGAAGGTGGCGATGCTGAAGAACCAAACCCCCTCGGTGAAAATCTGGCACTTAACAAGCCAGCAGTCAGTTCTTCTGACGAAAAAGCCGAAATGGCACCAAAATATGCGGTTGATGGTGATCTCAGCACTCGTTGGGGTTCAAACTTCTTTACTGATCCTGACCCAACAGTTGGCTGGATTTATATAGATTTAGGCGAAGTCAAGACTATCGGTACCGTAGTTATTACCTGGGAAGCCGCTTATGGTCTTGAGTATCAAATTCTCGTTTCTGACGATGCCAAAGAATGGAAAGTCGCTTATCACGAGAAAGATGGTCACGTAGGCCGTTCAGTACACAAAATCGACCCTCCAGTTCAGGGTCATTATGTTAAACTCCTTGGTATCAAACGTGGTACTGCCTATGGCTATTCACCATGGGAAATCGAAGTATACGAGAAATAAAAATAAGCCGTTATTAATATAAACAGTGGCGGCGTTATTTATTCCGTCACGTTCACTTTAGTCAAACAGCGTTGGTACTACCTAAAAAGTAGCGCCAACGCTGTAGTGTTTTTAAATTATCATCAATGTTTACCGGTCTTGTTGAAACTGTGGGTACCGTACAAAGAATTACGGGTAACTCACCAAGTCTTATTTGTATTGAATCGACAATTCCTGTTGAAGGTGTTGCTATTGGTGATTCAGTTGCCATTAATGGGTGTTGTCTTACAGCGATTTTAAAAGAATCTCATAGTATAGTTTATGAAGCTGCAGCCGAAACTCTTGCCCGCACCAATTTAGGTGAATTGCGAATTGGTGACCAAGTGAATCTTGAACGCGCATTGCGTTTAGGTGATCACCTTGCTGGCCATCTAGTAAGCGGTCATGTTGATGGTATCGGATTTATCCGAGAACGTAATTTCAAAGAGAATACTCTTTATTTGGGTATCGAAGCCCCTAAAACGATTTTGCCATTAATTGCGGATCAAGGTGCAATTGCGGTATCTGGTGTTTCACTTACAGTAACACAAATTCGTGGTGCATTATTTTGGGTGGCTTTAATTTCACACACGCGACAAGTGACGATTTTAAATAATTTACCTTATGGATCTACAGTAAATTTAGAGGTAGATACCATTGCTCGCTATGTACAGCGCTTATTAAATTACAACAAAGAGCAATCATCAGGTTGCTTGACTCAAGAATTCCTCGAAGCTAAGGGGTTTTTATGACATTTGAGCCCGTACAGCGGGCGATTCAGGAAATCCGCGATGGGCGATTGATTATCCTGGTCGACGACGAAGATCGTGAAAATGAAGGAGATCTTTGTATCGCTGCAGAAAAAATTACTCCTGAAACCATCAATTTTATGGCTAAATTTGGTCGTGGCTTAATTTGCCTAACATTAACCAGTGCTCGTATTAACCAGCTTGAGCTGCCGATGATGGTCGATGAGAATACCAGCGCTTATGGTACTGCTTTCACTGTACCGATTGAAGCACGCCGAGGAGTGACCACCGGTATTAGCGCTCATGATCGTTCTACAACGGTGTTAACAGCCATCGACCCTAAAACTCGTCCTGAAGACCTAGTGAGACCAGGCCATATTTTTCCTCTACGCGCATGTGATGGTGGTGTGCTTGTACGCACCGGGCAAACCGAAGGTTCGGTTGATCTCGCACGCTTAGCAGGACTTTATCCTGCCGGGGTTATTTGTGAGATAATGAATGACGATGGATCGATGGCGCGTATGTCTGACCTTACTCGTTTTGCTCAAGAGCATGATCTAACAATTTTAAGTATTGCTGAGCTGATTAATTATCGTTTAGCTCATGAAACTTTAGTTCGGCGTTTGGTCGCACGACAGGTAATGCACCCACGTTGGGGAGAAGTAGTACTATATGCTTACGGAACTACTTTAGATTCACATGAACATTTAGTTATTGTAAAAGGCGATATTAGCGCCAACGAACCGCCATTAGTTCGCGTGCATGTCGGTCATACTTTCAGTAACTTGTATGCTGATCTTTTCAGTGATGATTATGCTCAATTAAATGCGGCACTTACCAGTGTTGCCAAAGCTGACTGTGGTGTTGTTGTTTGTCTTAATCAAGGTTTACCCCCCAATATTACACTTGAACAACGTTTACGTTCTATTGGAGGCTCAAAAGATGTGAATAAAAGTGATGAGAAAAGTGGAGTATTTCGCGATATTGGTATTGGTTCACAAATTTTGCGTGACCTTGGTCTTACCCGCATTCGTATTTTAACAAATCAACCAAAGCGCTATGCTGGTATCGAGGGCTTTGGTTTGACAATCGATGGAGTACAACCACTTGAATTTGAGTATACTAATGCTACTTCTGTAGTGGTTGACGCGCATGTAGGAGGAATACAATCATCATGATGAACCTAAAAGACCCCCAGATAGCAAATGTTTATGAAGGAATTTTATCAGGTGATGGCTTACGTTTTGCAATTGTAGCCAGTAGATTTAATAATTTTATAACCGAAAAATTAATTGATGGTGCGCGTGATGGTTTTCATCGTCATGGCGCTGATAAAATTGATATTGCGTGGGTTCCCGGTACTTTCGAAATGCCTTTAGTAGCTAGGCGGTTGGCACAAAGTGGTCTTTATCACGCTATTTGTTGTTTAGGGGCAGTAATTCGCGGTGGTACACCACATTTTGAGTATATTTCAGCCCAAATGACCAGAGGAATTGCCGAGGCAGCTTGGCAAAGTGATGTACCAATAATTTTTGGGGTGCTTACTTGTGATAACATAGAACAAGCCATTGAGCGTGCAGGAACGAAGGGTGGCAACAAGGGCTTTGATGCAGCTATAGCAGCCATTGAGATGGCTCAGCTATGGAAGAATTTACCAGTAAGGACAAGTTAGTATGCGGCGTCGTGGCAGGGAGTGTGCTCTTCAAATACTATATCAAATGGACGTTAACCGCGAACTTGAAAATAATGGTCAAAAAGTTAATGTCGATAAAGCCATTAATTATTTTTGGCAAAGTTTTGAAAATGTTGATGAAGAGGATCGCAATTTTGCTGAATGTCTAATTCGAGGTGTAACTGCGAATTTGCACGATCTTGATGAAGCAATTGCTAAAGTATCGCAAAATTGGCGAGTGGCACGTATGGGAAAAGTAGATCGTTGCTTGATTCGTGTTGCTGCTTACGAGATTCTATATTGTCCTGATATTCCACGTGTAGTGAGTATTAACGAGGCTGTTGAAATAGCAAAACGATTTTCTGGTAAAGAATCAGCAGCTTTTGTGAACGGAATACTAGACCAAGTGGGAGGTTCAGAAAATACTGGCAGTAATCAGGCAATATAGCTTAACTAAAAATGTACGAGTGAGAAACATTATGAAAGCGCAAGCAAATAGTAAACCGCCAAATCGCTTGGGGCAAAAGAGTGTTTTCCTACGCTGCGATTTAGCTGCGCTTGATGCTCTTGAAGTTGAATCAGTTGGTGCTTTTTGTTGGTCTGATGTTGCTCCTTTAGTTGGACCAGTAGGATATATTGATTGGCGATTATGCGGTGCGTTGTCCCGTACCATTGAAAAAAGGCAATTTGAGGCGGATCTTTTTGAGGTAATGTTAACGCCAGTTTCAAGCCGTTTAACAGTGCATCGACTTTTTGTTTTCGGCCTTGGGCAGACAAGTGAGGTGTCAACGACGAATATACGGAAGGCTTGCCGAAAAGCGTATGAAGTAATGACCTTGGCAGGAGTTAAACGCATGGTCTTCGCAGTACCATCTGCGAGAGAAAAACCAGAGTTAGAAGAGCAATTTATTAATGCTCTTGAAGCGGAGTTACCTGGACTAATTGAACTTGTGCTCACAGAGTACGAGTTATGACCATGAAAGGTGGGATACTCTGAGCCTGGTTGGAAATCTTGCAGACCTTGGACTTGGCGACATTTTTCAAATTGTCTCGCTAAGCCGTCGTTCTGGTACCCTGCAGCTTACTACTCCGGTAGAATCAGGCGAGATTGTTTTTCGTGCTGGCAGGGTTGTTGCAGCTTTTCGTTCAAATGCCAAAAATAGTATAGGCGAAGATTTGCTTGCAGAGGGTGTGCTTGCACCGAATTCTTATCAGGATATGTTAGCCGCCCAACGAAATGGCAAACGTGGGCCTGAACTTTTTAATTTAACAGGTGTTAATCCAGAGGCACTGCAAGAAACTCTCGAAAATGTTCTTAAACATGTAATATATACTATGTTTGAATGGAATGAAGGGACATTTTCATTCGTTCTTGAAGACTCTCCAGATATTTGGCGTGGATTTGCTCTTGAAGGGGCTAGGGCTGTTGCTGAAAATGGTCTTAATCCACAATATTTAGCGATCGAAGGTGCACGTATACGCGATGAGAAAGCTAAAGAAGATACATTATCGACCTTTTTATTAAAAGCTCAGGAACCAAGCGAAAGCCATAGTGCGAACTCTGCTTTAGATGTTAAAGAAATTGCAGCAAAACTACGTAATGCGGCTGAACTTGATTCTTTGCCCGAACATAGTGTTAATATAAATATTGCAACCCCGCCTTTAAAATCTTTTGAACCTGCAAAATTAGCAAAAATAGAAGATACAATAACAATACAAAAACAGTCTAACGAAACTGAAATAAAACAAGTACCATCTGCAACAATTGAAAGTAACCCTGTTAAAACTATAGACAATTCGGTTTCATTACTACAAACAGCAGGCCAATCACTATCAACATTGAAAACAAATGCAGGTTATCGATTACTCGCTATTGATGATGACCCATTAGTAACTAAATATATTCGTGATGCCTTTGCTGATAATTTTGTTGAAATCACAACTAGCGAAAGTGTCAGCGATGCCTTCAATGAGATAGAAAAAGATCCTGAAAATTTAGTAATAGCTTCAGATTTAATAATTGCTCGCTCGGATGGCAAGGGTATTTTAGGTGGTATTGAAATTCTTGAGAAAATTCGTCAACGATGGTCGAATATACCCGTAGTTTTATTTACTGATTATCAAAACGAAGAAGCCGAAACTCGTGCAAAAAATCTTGGGGCACTTGCAACCTTGCAAAAACCTCGTAAGGCTCAAGTACAAGCAGCAATTAAGCAAGGAGGCCAAGAGGTCTTCGCAGAATTTATTGTTAGTCTTTCTGGTGTGTTGGCCCCGTATATCAAAACTGCATCAAATGATAATCTTGATCAAAAATCAGAAACTTTAAATTTAACAACAACCGCATCAATTCAATCTGCACCTATTTTAACGACAGATTCTTCAACTGCAAATGTAAATATTTTTGTAAATGATTTACCGTCACCGATTAAAAAACCGGCGATGCATGAAACTTTAAGCAATGAAATTGCAGCTAAATCATTACCAGATAGCGATAACCAAGAAGAGCTATCACTACCTGAACATTCTTCTATTTCTTCAAAAAACAATACATTTGCAAATTTTGATTTAAGTACAGCAATAAGCAGCGAAATTGATGCATTAGGTGTACGTTTTGAAAATGACCTACCACCACCAATGCTTTCTGCTGGAGATATGGCAATTTTACGCTCAATGCTTGCAGAGCTGGTTGACCCGTCTAATCGAGAAACGGTAACCTTACTTGTTCTACGTTTTGCAAGTCATTTAGTTGAACGTGCAGGTTTGTTTTTAGCAACAAGACGTGTTTTTGTAGGTTTAGGAGGTTTCAGTATCGATGAAGCATCCGATCAATTTGTCAGTCGTGTACGGAGGATTCAAATTCCTGTCGAAATTGAATCAATTTTTTCCCGCGTCTGTCATTTTCGTTCTATGATTAGAGCACCATTGAAAGATTGTGATGGAAATCGTCGTTTGATTGAGGGACTAAGTGGAACTTGGCCGACAAATGAAGCTGTTGCTGCACCGCTTATTTCTGGCGATCGTGTGGCTGCTATCTTATTTGGAGATAATCCTTCTGGAAAAGCATTGGGACTTACCGATAGTCTTGAGATATTCTTACAGCAAGCTGGATTGGCGATGGACCGAGCTTTACTTGAGCGTAAGCTTGAAGATTCGCGCAAGTATCGCAGCAACTTTTAAATAAAGTGTTCTATACGAGGTGAATATGCGCAAGGTGCTGGTGGTCGAGGATTCATCGGCGATGCGCGGCTTGATTGCGTCTATTGTCGATCAGGTCGATGACTGTGAAGTTGTCGAGGTCGCAGGTGGTTTTGACGCATTAAGACAGCTGCCGCGTGAACGATTTGCTTTGATTATTACTGACATAAATATGCCAGATATCAACGGTCTTGAGCTGCTGTCGTTCATACGTAAAAATCCTAATTATACCCAGACACCCGTGCTTATTGTATCTACAGAGTCGAGTGAGCGTGATCGTGCTAAAGGTTTGGCTTTAGGAGCAAATGCATATATCACAAAACCTTTTATCCCAGATGACCTTAAGGCGGCAGTGTTGCGTTTACTTGGGAGTGCAACATGAGCCCACCAGTAAACCAGGATTTCATTTCTGAAGCCCAAGAGATTGTTGATGTTCTTAATCGCGATCTTATTGTTGCTGAAAATGAATCTAGTACTGGTGGTGAAATCGATCCTGAGCGGGTTAATAATTTATTTCGTAGCGCTCATTCGCTTAAAGGCATTTCTGGGATGTTTGGGTTCGATTCGATTTCCCGACTTGCCCACAGCCTCGAAAGTGTACTTGATGGTATGCGACTTGGTCGTGTGCATATCGACCCTGTAGGTTTAGATGTTTTATTTGCATGCGTTGAACGCTTTAATTCTCTTATTGCAGCAGCAGCAACGGGTGAAGATTGTAATGCAAATGTTGAAGATTTAACTAAACGTCTTGAAAAAGTTGCTAGAGGGGACGCAGCCGATACCGCAGATCCACTTGAATTTATTGAGTTGGGTAGTGAGGTACGCACTGTTTTAACTGAGTATGAAGAGCATCGCCTTAAAGAAAATATTAAACGCGGTCGTAATTTATATATTTTGCGTATAACTTTCGACCTTGCAAATTTCGATTTGGGGCTTGCTGAATTAGATGCAGCAGTTAAAAGCATCGGAGAAGTTATTACTAAGCTTCCAAGTTCAAAAACTGCAGAATCAGGTTCAATTTCATTTGATATTATAGTTGGTTCAGATAGTAACATTCAAGAATTGAGTAAGACCTTAGGCGACGACCGCATAGAGATCACAACAATTCAGCGAAAACAGATGGTGGCTACCGCTCTGAAAAAAAGAGCGATGCCGATACCACAAAAGGATACTACTAAATCGGATGCGATCGTAGAGCAAGATAAAAATATTGAAGGTAGCAACTCACAATTAGCTGTTGAAGGCAGTGAGTTTGCTCGTTCTTCGCAAGATGAGTCTGCCAGTGTTAAAAGTGTTTCACAAACTGTACGGGTAGATATTCGCCGTCTTGATCGATTGATGAATTTAGTTGGTGAGTTATCACTCACGAAAACCGCTTTTTTACATATCAGCGATGTAATGAAACAACAGATTGGTTTTGTCGGACTTGCTGTTGATTTACATAAAGAAAGCCGTAATTTCGAACGACGCTTATCTGAACTGCAAGCAGGTATCATGGAAGTACGAATGGTGCCACTTGCTAATCTCTTTGAGCGTATGGTGAGAGTAGGGCGTAAAATAAGTCGTGAGCTTAAGCGACAAGTGCGAATTGAAGTTTCTGGAGAGCACACTGAGCTTGATAAGCTTATTGTGGAAGATCTCGCAGATCCTTTAATGCACTTAATTCGAAATGCTATTGATCATGGCATAGAAACTCCCGAAGTGCGTGCTGCTGCTGGCAAAGATCCTGAAGGTACTGTTCGTCTTTCTGCTCTTGCGCAAGGCAATCATGTTATCGTTGAAGTTTCTGATGATGGCGGTGGCATTGATCCTGAAAAAGTTATTAAGATGGCTGTTGCAAAGAAACTTGTTACTCCTGAACGTGCCAAAGAACTTACTAGACGGGAGATTTTTAATCTACTTTTTATTGCAGGATTTTCAACAAGAAGCGAAGTTTCAGAATATAGTGGTCGCGGTGTTGGTCTTGATATTGTTAAAAATAATATTTCTCAGTTATCAGGTGTTATAGATATTTTTTCAGTAAAAGGTAAAAGCACTTCGATTACTGTGACGTTACCTATTACCTTAGCAATCATTCCAGCATTGGTAGTTGCCGTTGCGGGACGTACTTATGCCATTCCACTAAACAACGTTCTTGAAACTTTAGCTATTGAAGATACTACAGTAAGCACTATTGAACGTCGTGAGGTAATATCTGTACGAGGCGCAACAGTTCCCTTAGTTGATTTGCGTCATCACTTTCGGATGGAAACAAAAGAACGCCCAGAAGTTTGTTATGGAGTTGTTGCTGGAGTTGGTCAACATCGTATGGCCCTAGTTGTTGATGAACTTGTTGGACAACAAGATATTGTTATAAAATCTTTAGGGCGCCGCTTGCAGCACATTAAGGGAATTGCTGGAGCTACTGAACTAGGTAACCAAAAAACCATTTTAGTTATCGATATGGTAGCACTCATTAATGAGCTTGCCGTGGATAGCGCTGCGACGGAGGCTTGATGAAGAAAACACCATCGCGTGAAGATGTAATATCACGAAAAAAGGCAATATCTACAAAATCTATATCGAATACTTCCGAATCAACTGTTTTAGAAAATTCTGAAAATGAATCTAGAGATGTTACTTATGATCCATTGCAAGAGTTTTTTGTATCCGAAAATGAAAAAGCCTTAATGACAAAGAGCTTTGTCTCAGGTGGCACCAAGGGTGATAAGAAAATAGGCAAAACTGAGCAGACGCTAGAATTATTAGCTTTTTGGGTAGCTGATGAAGAGTACGCAATTTCGATTATCGAAATTCAAGAAATAATTAAGGTTCAACCAATAACCGAACTTCCTCGTGCTGGTTCTGCGGTGCTTGGTATAATATCTTTGCGTGGAACGATCGTGCCAATTTTAGATTTACGTCGTGTGTTACATCTAGAAGAACGACCTATTTCTCGTCAGACGCGAATTTTGGTTGTTCGCTCTGAAGATGATCCAATTGGATTATTAGTTGACCGTGTAACTAGTGTAACACGTTTTGATGCTAAAAAGGTTGAAGCAACACCACACGCGATGCGCCGTCAAACTAGCGAGTTTGTTCGAGGTGTTGGCCGATTAGATTCCCGTTTGTTCATTATTCTCGAAGTTAGTTCAGTTATTGCTATTATGGATGCTGCCGCATGAATTATGTTACTGAAAAGCAAGACAGCGAACTGGTGCAGCTGACAGCTTTTCGTGTTGGCCAAGAAGAGTATGTGGTTGATATAATGAGAGTGCGTGAAATAATTCGACCACTGACAGTAACTAAAGTACGCAAAGGACCACGTTTTGTCGAGGGAGTTATCAACTTACGTGGAGAAGTCATTCCGATTGTCGATTTACGTGTTCGTTTCGAGCTACCTCCTGAAGATTCAGAACGTCGTAGAATTATTATTCTTATGGTTGAAGGTCGTGTATTGGGTATAGTTGTCGATTCTGTAACTGAAGTTGTACGTGCGCCCCGTAATACTATTAGGGGAGCACCTGGTATTTTTACACCAGAACAAGCCCCTTATTTTTTAGGCGTATGTCAATACCGTGGGCGGACCTTGCTGCTTCTAAATGTTAAAAATGTTGTTGCTAGTGAAGATAGTATCGATGTAGTTGGCGCCAACGAAATTGCACGGAGTAGCATGTGACGTTTTTTTGTCCATCATGCAGCAAGCAAATTGTTCATAATAACGTCGCATGGTCTCGTTGTGACACTTGTCACGCTATGGTTTTTCCACAAACGAGTGATTTAAAAGTCATAGTTGCACATGAGTCAGAGAATATTGCAGCACGTATTGGTTTTATTGTAGCAGAGACAGGACTATGGCCGATGCATGCACCAAATGGCGCTATTGCCATGCATTTACTTGAAAAGAAACATCCACATGCAGCGGTGCTAGATGTAGCTTTGCCAGAGGTAATGTCTTTTCAAATAATTGAACGTATTCGTTCACGCAAAGAGTTTAACGGAATAAAAGTTATATTAATTGCTTCGGTTTTTAATCACACAGCATATAAACGAAGACCGACATCGCTATATGGTGCAGATGATTATGTTGAACAACATCATGTGCATGATCTTTTGCCAGAAAAACTATGTGCTTTACTACAGATACCAGCTCCTTCATCTCATGAGAAGTTCAAAGCGATTGACGGGCCAGATACACGAAATGAATTAAATCGAAGTGAGAGGATATTAACTTTAGCGCGTAGTATTGCCGCTGATGTCGCTTTATATCATCAGCAAGAATTATCAAAATTATCTAAAGGTGAAAGAGATGAAAGACTCGATGTAGCAATCGATGAAGGTCGACGATTACTTGCTGATATGGTGGGGGGTCAAGCAGCGGTGCAGGGGGATCCGATTGCTGAAGCCTTAGCGGCGATAGTTGCTGAGCTTCGTGGAGGCACAGCATGAATCCGGTAACTTCATATGATATTGAAGAAGAACGCTGCCATGCCAAATCTTTAACACTAAATTTGGCCACTGTTACTAGTGATGAGCTCATACCTTTATTAGGGCATCGTAGTTGGCGTGTGCGCAAAGCTACACTCAATCATGCAGAAGGTTTACGAAAACGGCCAGATTTAATTCCATCGATTATTGCTGCATTGGGTGAACCAGAGAATGCTGGTTTACGAAGTGCTTGTGCTGAGACTCTTATTCGCATTGGCGAAGTAGCCGTACCACAATTGATCCGTGCTTTAGGGACATCTGATGTCGATATTCGAAAATTTGTAGTAGAAGTTTTAGGTGAAATTGGTTCTGCTGGAGTAGGCCATAGTTTAATAGCTGCATTAGATGACAGCGATGAAAACGTTAAAGCGTCGGTAGTATCGGCCTTGGCGCATATAGGTGACCGTGACACTGTAGAAGCTTTGAGAGCTCGCCTTGCAAATCGTACAAAAGATATGCAGCTTACCGCTTACGTCCTTAGCGCTCTTGAAGAACTTCATGCGGAATTACGCTACGAAGAATTGGCTTTATTCTTTGAACGTCCAGAACTTGCCCGGCTTGTGCACCCCTTATTAGGGCGATGCAATGATCAACGAGCTAGAAAGCGACTTGTTGAAGCTATTACTACTGGTGCTAAAGGTGCACGATATGAGGCTATTCGTGCGTTAGCGCTGCAGTATCAGCATCTTGACGAAAATTCTGAGTTCGAGTTACGTGATTTGCTTAAAGCTGCTCCTAACGCAATCACCGATATTGAAAAAGCTCTCGATAATCCAGATGATGCAATTACAGAGGCAGCTGTTGTTGTATTAGGTATACTTCGTGAACCAGCTTTTGTTCCTCGAATTCTTGAAGCTGTTGCCTCAAGACCATTTGTAAAAGCAGCATTTGATGCAATTCGTCCAATGGGTACAGAAGTAGTTCCACCGTTATTAGATGCTATTGATGATTTATCAATTGATGCGCGGATATTAGCCTTAGAGGTCATTGAAAGTTTTGGTGATCCAAGAGCTGTTGCAAAATTACTCAGCATTGCTTCTGGTATAGAACCACGCGCTGCAGAAGCAGCAATAAGTGCTTTAGGTAAATTAGGTGGTCCAGATTGTATTGACCAATTAATGAATGTCGTTTGCAATGGTGATAATGATATTGTTCGCCAAACGGCATTAGCATTAGCTGCAATAGGAATACGACATCCTTCAGAGGTTGCTGGCAAAATTAGAGCAGTATTGGCAAATGGAGATGTTAGACCGGTTTGGATAATAGTGCTTGGTTTAATAGGTCGTAGCGAAGATATGGATACTATTGTGGCAGCAAGCCGTCACCGAGATTCTGATGTACGTCGGGCTGCTATTGAGGCTTTTAGCGCATATCACGGCGAAGTAGACGAAAACGTTGTGGTCTTAGCACTAACAGACGAGAGTCCAGCAGTTCGAGCTGTAGCTGCAAGAGCTTTAGGACATTACCATAGTGAGCGTGTCATAAATGCTTTAATGGTAAGTGTTAATGATACAGATGCCTTAGTTGTAGCTGAGACTTTACGCGCTTTAGGAAGAGCTGGTGGTGAAAAAGCTGCTACAACCCTGCTTGATGCTGCAGCTAGTTCGCAGGCACCCGTAGCTATTGCTGCTTTACAGAGCTTATTCCGTTTACGACCGAAAGGTATAATGCATGCAGTTGAGCGAGCTCTACAGCATGTTGATCCTGAAGTAGTGCGAGAAGCAATTGTTCTCACTATGCGTCTGAGCGTTGAAGAAACATTGCCATTATTATTGCCATGTTTATCGCATCGTTCATGGCATGTCCGCTTGGCGGCTGCTGAAGCACTAGCGAATCGTGACTTAATTATTGGCGAAGAAATATTAAATAAAGTCTTAGAGGATGAAACCGAACCACTAGTGCTTGATGCTCTTGAACGTCTTTTTACTATTAGTCGAGGCAGGGGATAATGGCCTTTGGTACTGAGGCTGTAACAATTACTGAGGAGGAATTTCTCCTCATTAGAGGCCTCATTTACAACTACTGTGGAATACTTTTACCACAATCGATGGCATATCTAGTAGAACGTCGATTACGACCTCGACTTGATGCTCATGGGTTGACTAGCTTTCGTGATTATTATCGTTTAATTAAATATGGTCGTGATCTTCACAATGAATTTGATGAAATTGTTGAACGCATTACTACTAACGAATCTTATTTTTTTCGAGAATCTTATCAGCTTGATGCCTTTACTGATGAAATTATGCCAATAATTACCTCTAATAGAGACTCAAGAGAACGTATCCGTATTTGGTCTGCAGGATGTGCCACTGGCGAAGAACCCTATACTATTGCCATGTTAGTAAGAGAAGCTAAGTCTACACAAGGATACAAGTTTGATATTTTTGGCAATGATGTATCAAAAAAAGTATTACGTTTAGCTCGTGCTGGTTTTTATCGTGAGAACTCGTTTCGTCAAACCGATAAACGCTATCGTGATAAGTATTTTCACAAAGCGAAAGACGGTTGGCAAATAAACGATGAAATTCGCAGTTCAGTTACTTTTGGTCATGTAAATCTCATGGATGAAGCTTCCATGGCGCTAATAGCAAATGTCGATGTAGTCTTTTGTAGGAACGTACTTATCTATTTTTCTGCTGAAAGCCGAGTACAACTAATTGATGCATTTTATCGTAAACTTCGCCCAGGCGGTTTTTTGCTTTTAGGCCATTCTGAATCTTTGATTAATTCAAGTACAAAATTTGAGTTAGTCGCCTTAAAAAATGATATCGTATATCGTAGGCCACCAGATACAAAAATAATTGGACCTAAAAAGGTATCGTAGGTAAGCTGATGGGTGTAGCGAAGCTTCGCGTTTTAGTTGTTGATGATTCTGCATATAACCGCCAGACAATTTCTGAGTTTTTTAGCGGCCATCCTGAATTCGAAGTTGTTGGACGCGCTGAAGATGGTGAACAAGGTCTAAAATTAACGGCTTTACTAAAACCTGATCTGATAACTTTAGATATTGAAATGCCGCGGATGGATGGCTTTACTTTTCTGCGTGTTTTAATGTCGCAAATGCCAACTCCGGTCATTGTGATAAGTTCTCACAGTCGTAAACAAGATGTATTTCAAGCACTTGAATTGGGTGCACTTGACTTTGTTGCAAAGCCACAAAGATTTTTAGCGCCAGACCTTTCAGAGTTAAAAAATGAAATTATTCGCAAAGCGATGGCAGTACGTTCTTTGCAGGCATTATCATTTGCTCGTAGATCTTCTTTAGCTAGTAATTCATCAATAAAATCTATTGATAAATCTTATGACCAACTTAGAGAATTCGAGGGTCAACCTCTTGCTCGTATAATTGCTATTGGGGCTTCTACTGGAGGACCTCCAGCGTTACAGTCTATTTTAAGAGTTTTATCTCCTACCATACCTGTTGCAATACTAGTTTCACAGCATATGCCCGAAAAATTTACTAAGGCATTTGCGGATCGCCTTAATCGCACTTCACTATTACGAATACGCGAAGCTGAGGCAGGAGATGTCATAGTTCCTGGTAATGTTTATATCTCTCCTGGCGGTGCTCACATGGAAATTACACGTGGTGGTCCTGAGCCATTTATTATTCGTTTAGGTTCACCGACTCCAGCAGATCGTTACGTGCCGTCAATTGATCGCTTGTTTACATCATTGGCAAAAGTTAGCGGGCCAAAAGTCGTGGGTGTTGTATTAACAGGTATGGGCGCAGACGGTGCAGAAGGGATACGAATTTTGCATGCTTCAGGAGCTCGTACGATAGCAGAATCTGAAGATTCTGCTATCGTTTTCGGTATGCCAAAAGAAGCGATTCATACTGGTGCTATTGATGAAGTTCTTTCGCTTGAAGCGATTGTTGAACGTTTGCATGGTTTAGTCACTACTTCATAATTCTTGTTTATGAGGTTGATACGATCCACCAACAGCTTCACCAGTGCTAAGGTCAACAGTAAAATCATGCCAGCTATTACTGATAGGATCATATGCTTCACCAATTAGATCATCACCATCAATTTTTAAATGGCGAAAACCATCCCATGATAAACGTGTAGTTTGCCAGGCGTAACCGCTTGAAAATAAGCCTTCTACCCATAACCCATTGTGGTATACCAAAAGATCGAGATGAGGAATAACCAAAACACCTTCGACAAAACCGCCAAAATAACGTTTGAGCTCACGAGTTATTGCATCAATTAAGTAAGCTTGACCATGCACTACTACTATAAATTCATCGCTTTCCCATAAACGAGCTGTACAGCTGAAATCGCTGTTGCCTGGGGCTAAACTAGCAGTCCAGCTTTGCGGCCCTTTAAAGTGAATTAGCATTGCAGAGGCACCACCAGCGCCAGCATCAAATACAACGAGGGGGCCGTCGACCTTTGCAGCTGGCGTGATTATCTGAGCTTCATATAAATTAGCCATTGTTTCTTATTTTACCGATGACTGGCCCCAGGTAAACCTTTGATTGCAAAATTTTATTTATTTAATATTCTCCACATATTTTGTTTTTCTTTTGAATATGTATAAACTGGTCATATCAGGAGTTTGTCTGGTATAATATCTCGCTGAGAATTATTTTTTTGAGAAATATGGAAATATGAGTTAATTGCAGGTAAATAAAGAAGTACTGCATGTAGTTAGTGAGCAACATTGTGATGCTTGCTATTTCATACAACGCGGAGATTCAAGGTGTTCGCAAAGCTAGCTGAATTTTTTAATGCCGGCGGTATTTGGATGTACCCGATCGTTGCAGTTTCAATAGCGGTTTGGGCTATAGGTATTGAGCGTATTTATTCGCTATTTTTCCGCTACAATATCAACGCTGAACAATTAATGGCACAGATTCAGAAATTAGTTTTAGCCAATAATATCGATCGTGCTATTAAATTGTGCAACGCCGCCCCATCAGCCGCGTTACCACGAGTTATAAAAGCCGCTTTAACTAGAGCCAATAAAGGCGAAGAAGAGATCGCCTCTGCACTTGAAGAAGCCAATGTTGAAGTGCTGCGTGGTTTACAAAAGCGCGTTCCTTTACTGCCAACATTAGCAAATACTGCAACGTTATGCGGCCTTTTAGGAACAATTGTCGCCTTAATTGAAGCTTTTACTGCAGTTGCTTCAGCTCCGCCAGATATGAAAAGTCAAATGCTAACTGCCGCACTAGCTATCGGTCTTAATGCTACGGCACTTGGTCTTACTGTCGCTATTCCAGCATTGGTTCTTTATATGTTTTTATTTAGCGCTTCAAAGAAGATTATTGAAGACATTGATCAATATTCCTTAAAAATTCAAAATTTATTAGTAGCTCGCGGAAAAAGTCCAAATATGCCAAACCAATTTTCTAACCCAGGTAGCTAATTTTACCTCTGTACGGATATCGAGTTAAAGGAGGCAAGAGAGATGGCCTTCAAGCCGTCAGAGCGTATGAAGAATTCTGAGATTGGTGAACTCAATCTCATGCTTAACCCTATGATGGATATGTTTGCGGTGCTAATTCCAGCACTACTAATGATGTCGGTCGTGGTCGAGATAGCAATTGTCAACGTTTCAGCACCATCAATTGGTCCTTCTGAAGGAGGAGCTGAAAAACCACCTGATAAACCGCCACTAAATTTTACTGTCACTATATTAGAAACAGGATATGCCCTATCTACAACTCAAGGCCCTATTCCTGGTCCTGATGGCTCAATAGATCCTAAAAAGGCAACAATTCCGATTATAAAAACAAGTGTTTTATGCTCGAAATATCGAGGTACTAAACCACCACCAAGAACATTAAATGCTAATCAGTCTATTTGCCCGCAAACCCATCCGATGCTGAGAAAAGAGTTTTATGTATATGATACCAATGCTTTAAGACAGAAAGCTCAAGAAATTAAGGATCAAAATCCTGATGAACACCGAATAATAATTGGAGGTTCAAAAGAAGTAGAATATGAAGCGTTAATCGATGTTATGGATGCTACTCGTGATTTTGAACAGAAAAGCGGTGAGATTACTACGCTTTTTGATGAAGTTGTATTAAGCCCTGGGTTATAAAGGATCAGGTGTAATTATGACGAGTTTCAACTCAGGACCACCTCAAGGATTTCCAAATGCAAATATGCCGGTGGTGCCACCAGGTTATTCTATGGGCGATTTACCAGAAGAGCCTAAGAAAAAGAAAAAACGTAGAAAAATAAAAGTACAAGAAAGAGCTTTAGATATTAGCATTAATTCATTGTTAGATATTCTCTCCGTGCTTTTAGTCTTTTTAATGAAAAGTTATTCCACGACTACGGTTCAAATTAAGCCATCTAAAGAGCTACAAGTACCATTTTCATGGGCTAGTGGAATGGTTGAAGACACAACTTCTATTACTATTACCTTAAAAAACATTCTTTTAGATGATAAACCTATTATAAGTTTTTCTGATGGAAAAATTCCAGAACAAGAACTCAGTGAAGGGAATCTTCGTATTGATAAATTGTTTGAAAAAATACAGGATGAAGTATCTCATCTAAAAAAGATCGAAGCACGCAATAGCAGGGCGAAATTTCGTGGAATTGTGACGGTAATTGCTGATCGTTATGTTCCATTTCCTTTGTTAGCGCAGGTAATGTATACAGCAGGGCAGGCGGAATTTGGGCAATTTAAGTTTGCCTTAATTCGTACAGAACGTTAATTCTATTCAAAATCAATATAATACGCAGTTTTTCAAAGGTATTGTTGAAGCTATTTTTTGCTAGGAAGCGGCGGTGGAGTGCTACGATTTGTGTCTTTAGGATCATTTGTCGTTATAGAGGAGGGCGTTTTAATACCTTGAGTTGGTATTGGCGTAGGCTGAGTTCGAGCAGCATTCGTGGCTTCAGGAAGCCTAAAATCTTCTTTAGGAATATTTGGCACTCCAGATGAAATGAAGTCCCAAAGCTGATTGCGTCGGTGATCATCAAGATTTACAAACTCAACACCCATACCACGATTACTACGATCAGAAACTATACGGCGAACTACACAACTTACTGGAAACTGTAGGTGAGTAACCGGATGAACTAACTGTAGTTCTATTTCGCTGCCAATTTCTAAAAGGGCATTGGTTTTTATAAACATGCCTCCTTTTGAAATATCTCTTGTGTACATAAGTACCAAATCAGCGATTTCACCAAAATAACCACGAACTTGAAACTCAGTCTCGAAACGCTGAAATCGGCGACGTTCATTTGGAAAATTAGTAGTTTTATTAGGGTTTAAGTTTGAATCTAACATGAGTTTTTGTTCTATCGCTTGTGGAAAACGTTGCTCTAATTCTAGTATGAATTTTTTCCATAAAAGCAATTCATCTGGACCATTGCCATATAATTCAACTCCAGCTCCAACTTGTTGATTATTGTTTTTTGATGGCGAGACAAAATAAGCGACGCTACCAAATAATGAAATTTTATTATTACTAAAAGGTAGAATTATATCCATACGGATAAATTGCGAAGGTTTTAATGTATACTCGGTTATTAAAAACAATCCACGAAGACTTACATCTCCAGTAACTATTTCAAGACTTTTGTTACTAAGTGAAAGGGTTACAGGAATTTGTACTCGAAAGCGTCGATCACGTCGGCCTTCAGGGTAGTTATTAATATTTTTAATGTTTGCATCACTCATAATATTACCTTTTAAATGAGAGACACGTTGCGTTAAAACTACCGTTTTTTTATAAGCATATCTTATTATCGACTTAGATACCTAATTTATCCAAAACTGAATATGAATTAGTAAAGAAGATCCAAAAAGTTAATTGATAGATGTTTGTCCAGTTTCTTTGAGAAATATTAATTAAATAGTAAAAGTTTCGATAGGTATTTTTAAAATCATGTTTGCATAATTTTTTTATAATTTAAATGTCAGTAAACATGAATAAAAACGAGGTAGTTTAAGTTATGGTTAAGTTGTCGTCGGTTCGTAATATTGGCATAGCTGCTCACATTGATGCTGGCAAAACTACGCTAACAGAGCGATTTTTATATTATTCGGGAAAAATTCACCGTGTTGGCGACATTGATGAGGGCGATACCCAGATGGACTGGATGGCCCAAGAACGTGAACGCGGTATTACGATAACTGCCGCAGCAACTACGGTACCTTGGCGAAATCACGAGATCCATCTAATCGATACACCAGGGCACGTAGATTTTACCATAGAAGTTGAACGTTCATTACGAGTACTTGATGGTGCAGTAATCATATTATGTGCTGTTTCAGGTGTTGAGCCACAGAGCGAAACGGTCTGGCATCAAGCTGATAAATTCAAAGTTCCTCGCATTGTTTTTATTAATAAAATGGATCGTCTTGGAGCAAATTTCGCTGCAGTGGTGGATGAATTGCGAACTCGTTTTAAAGCAAACCCTGCAGTAATATATTTTCCTATAGGGGCTGAAGATAAATTCTATGGCGTTGTTGATATAATTGAACAAAAAGCTTTGTATTTTAGTGGTGTTGAAAACGAATCGCCACGATTTGATATGGTACCATCAGATATGCGTAATGATGTGATAATGGCGCGTGAGCAATTGGTTGAGCTTGTGGCAGATTTCGATGATGTTATAGCTGAAAAATACCTTAATGGAACTGAAATTAGTACAGCGGAACTAAAAAGCGCTTTACGAAAAGGGGTGCTTACTAATCGAGTCGTTCCGATATTGTGTGGTACAGCTTTGCGTAACAAAGGTGTACAACCATGTCTTGATGCTGTGGTTGATTATTTACCTTCACCGCTTGAAGTACCGCCAATTGAAGGTGTTAATCCAGAATCAGGATTACATGAATTACGGGAGCCTGACACTAAAACACCTTTTGCTGCGCTTGCGTTTAAAATAATGATGGAGCATGGCAGACGACAGGTTTATTTAAGAATTTATTCTGGTAATGTTACCCCTGGTCAAGAAGTTTACAATCCTCGCATTGGTCATAGTGAAAAAATAGCGCGTTTATTTTCAGTGCATGCAAATAAACGTGAACGCATTGACAAAGCTGGTCCCGGATTAATTGTTACTGCAAATGGTTTAAAAGAAACAATGACCGGCGATACGTTATGCGCCGCGACTGCACCAATAATTTTTGAGCCCATTGATTCATATGAACCAGTAATTAGCGCTGCAATAGAAGCACGTTCACAAGCAGAAAAAGAAAAGCTTGATTTTGCTTTGAATAAAATTGTAGATGAAGATCCAACTTTCCAAGTGCGATATGATGATGAAACCGGTCAAACACTTATTGCGGGCATGGGCGAACTGCACTTGGATATTATTATTGATCGTTTGGCACGTGAATATAATGTGACAGCAAATATTGGAAAACCCGAAGTAGTATTTCGAGAGACAATATCAATCACCAATACTGCAAATGCTGATTTTATGCGGCAAATTGAAGAAAAAACAATGTTTGGACAAGCACAAGTTCGCATAATTCCGCAACCGCGCAGTAGTGGCGTTGAAATATTAGCCACAATCAATGATGATGCTGATATTCCATCGGCAATTATTTCAGCCGCACTAGAGGGCATCAAAGAAGGTGGAAGTTCAGGACCCCATGGTTATCCTCTTGATGATTATAAAGCAGAACTTATAGGTTTAGAGTACCGCCCGAGTGTTTCAACTGAGACAGCGCATCGAATTGCAGCTGGTGAAGCTATGCGTCAAGCTGTACGTGAAGCAAAACCAATGTTGCTTGAACCGATAATGAATGTTGAAATTACCGCTCCAGATGAATCATTAGGTGATATTTTGGGGGATTTAAATGCACGTCATAGTCAAATAACTAATGTAGGTTTTCGTGGTGATAAAAGAGTAATTAACGCTAATGTTCCCTTGCGACGTATGTTTGGCTATGCCACACTTCTACGTTCATTATCACAAGGAAGAGCTAGTTTTAGTATGCAATTTGAACGTTATGATACTTGGCTATAAAATTGAGCTTATTCTGTGATATGTATTTTGGGTACAAGCAAACTGCAGGTGCTTTATTTTGATATGCTAGCTGCAATTTGTGAACATTTATGGAGGAGCGTATGAGCCAGGAGACAAGCAAAATACTTGTCGTCATCGGCGACCCTTCCTTTTCTGGAGTAGTTAATGTCGCTTTGCAGCATCCTAGTATGCAAGTTGAATCGGCAGAAGGCGAGCAGAATATTGTTAATGCTTTAACTACCGAGCAATACGATGCAGTTATTGTTGGTGGAAAAATTGGTCGACGAGGTCCATTGGTGTTGTGTGACGTAGTTCGTATACGTCAGACTCACGCAACAGTTTTAGTGCTGCTACGCGATGAAACTGATGACGCACAATATAAAGAACACTGCTCTCGAAATTTAGATCGGGTAAAATACCTTGATCTTCGTAATGTCCCTGTCGGTTTTGAACAAGGTTTAAAGATACGCAGTGAAACATTAGAACTGTTGCAAATAGAAGAAGAGGTAAAAAGTGCAGCTCTTTGGCCTCAACAATTAGTGGCACCCGCAGATTTAGCGCAGCAACCTAAAAGTAAAATAACTAAAGAACGTAATGATTATAATGAAGATAATTACAATGAAGATAGTGAAACAGCAGAAAACGCAATATTTGATAAGCCATTAACTGAAGATGATCTAGCATTTGCGGCAAGATTAGCAGTTCGCACTCGTGGTGTCGATTTTCGCTCGCCTATGCAAGCATCGCAAGCCCCAGAAGGAACTGACCGCGCTACTGCGAAATTGCGAGATAGAGTGCGTGAACTTGAACGTCAATTGGCATATTTGGCATTTGTATATGCTAAAAGATTGCAAGAATTTGAAGGATCTGAATACCGCATAGAACAAGCAGAATCAAAGAATAACGCTTTTGAACAAGAACTATCACGTTTGCAAAATGAGAGTGAACAAGAAACTGAACGACTACAGAATCAGACAAATACTCTAATCGAAAAACTTGAAGAACAAACACACCGAGCAGAAATTGCTCAAAAAAAACTACAAGAGTCAGCAGTAGAGATTGAACGATTACGAGAAGATATTCGTACCAAAGAAGCTGGATTTATTAATACCCTTAAACAAGCACAAGAAGCTTTTGCACAAATACGAGAGCAATCTAATCAAACCTTAGCTCTGCATGAACGAAGGACTAATGAGCTTGAAGAAAAATTGCATACTATTGAACAAGAACTATCCGAAACTCGTAATGCAAAAGAGCGAGCAATATTACGACTAACAGAATTGACTAGCGAGCTAGAATCACGTGCGCAACTTGTTGGTGAACTCAATGTCACAAAAGATAACCTTGCAACACAGATTCAAGTTGTTGAACAGCTACAAAACCGTATAAGTACTTTAGAAGGTGAATTACTTAGCGCACGAAATGACATTATTGAACGTACAAGAAGAGAAGTAGAGCTAATTGAAAATAATAATCAAGAACGTGATGCGATTTTAGCAGAAAAGGTAGCAGCTATTGCTAGAAGCGAACAACGGTGCGAAAAGCTTGAGAGCAATCTTGAGTCTATCAATCTGACCATTACCGATCGCGAGCGCGAGGTGGCAACCTTGGCGGCACGACTTGATGCTAGTGATAATGAAGTAAGAAAGCTTAGTGAAGCAGTTGACACCCGTGAAAAAGAATTGGTTCGTATACGAAAAGTTGAAAGCGATTTGCGCAATGAACTTGAGCGCACCAAAGTTCGAGGGATTGAGAGTGCACTTGATGCTCGATTAGTTGCAATCGAAGAACATGCACGGTTAGCAGCAGAAGCAACTTCTCGTCAAAGTGATTATTGGGCAAGTTTTGAGCAACGCTCTACCAAACAAGCGTTATTAACAGATCGATTGTTACGTATTATCGAGCCTTCAGATAATTCTGCGAGTAATAATAAAGAATCACCAGAAATTGCAGCGCAACGCCTTGTTGAAAGTATGTATCCCAATTCAGTTTCCAAAGGCCGCAGGCATCGTTTTAGACAAAGACCATGGTTGTTATTGCTATTTGGGCTAATCATAGTGGCGATTATTGGCACAGTTATAGGTTTTGCTTGGTTTAAGTTCGCTAATGATACAAGGAATTCAGTCAGTGATGCAAAATTAGAAAACGCCTCAGAAGCCTCAGGCGCATCGGAGAACTCTGAAACTCTGATAGTACGAGCCACTACAACAAAAGCAGATGAAAGCACGCTGACTAACAAAAAAAATGGCACTGCATCAGATAAAAAAGGCGCCTCATCGCCGCAAAAAAATGGCGACAACCAAGAGCAACAAAATAATAAACCAACTGATGATAAAAAGGACAATAGCAATCAAATAACAAACGAAAAAAAGGATAGACAAAATAATAAAGACAATAAAGAAAAGAATAAGGATAAAAAAATAAAAGATGACAGTGCTGCTAAAGAAAAAACAGAATTGTCAATTACTCTTTCTGATGACGAACGCAAAGAACTTCGTCGTGAGTTATTCTCTGCCTATAAAGCGAAGAAATGGTCAAATGCCATTAAAGCAGGCCAACGTTTGCAAGCCTCTGGGAAAATTGATTGGGAAGCTCAATTAAAATTAGCACGGGCGTACCGTAGTGCAGATAAAAATGCAGAAGCAATCGATGCGTTTAAAAAATTCTTAGAAAATTATCCTGATAATAAGTATGCAGATGAGGCTAAAAAAACTATAGAAAAGCTAACTAAAAAGTAATACTGTTTTTTGCTAGAGCCTTGGTGATCGCTACAGTATATCCCATATAATCAGCAGCCCGACCAGCAAATGGCGTTTGTTCTGGGGCAATGTTATGCCTTGCCGAAATATCATGGAGTTTACCACAGGATTTATGCTGTTGGTTGCAATAGATACTTTTAAGTAGAAGCGATGGTCTGTTGGTGTCACTAAAATACTGTTTCCAAATATTTAGTATGCTTTTATTCCATGCGGCTATAATATCGTTAGGAGTTAAGAATTTTGCAAACTTTTGTTGAAGCTCGGTTAGTGAAATACCACTAACTATTTTATCTTTAGATATACGCATGCGGTGCAAAATAAAATCATCAAGATATTGCGTAGAGTTTATATAGGCTGCGAAAGTTGCGTGGTCACGTAAACGCCAAGCAGTCCAATAAAGTAAATTTGTCTCGACGGCGGTACGAATGAATTCACCATATATGATTACGGAACTATTTATTTGCGCTCTAGTGGTTTTATCAATTCCAAACGGTTTTGGTGGTGATAAACGAATACGGCGAAAGGGTGCATACGGTCGTTGCTGTCGTAAATCTATATGGTGTTCGATCATAGCAGTAAAAGCAGCGAGTAATTGCGCTAATCCCTCAGTTTTGGGTTCAAGTATTTGTAGGGCTGCAATTATTGCCTCAATAGTTGACATGCAATGCAAAGCCGGTTCACGACGAATACGATAAAGCCCAGGCATTTTAGGGCGTACTGATATTTGTGGCATTGTAGCAAGGAATTCGGTTTTTTTAATAATGCTTTTAGCTTGTGACCAGGTGCCATCAATTACCACTAAGCTTTGTGGACGTTCATGTGTAGCTAGAGATTCGAGTTCTCGTGCCTTAGGACCTGGATATAATAACATTGCCCCTGACGGCGTTTGATGTGACCATGTGCGTTGATGAGCAAAATCTTTTCCATAAATATCTATATGTATTTGCGATAAGCCCAGACGTACTAAACGTACTGAGCCAAGAGGGTGAAATCGCTCGCGTGGATGTTGCAAAAGATATATTGGGGTTTGGTTGTGTACTAAAGGTACAGTTGAGCAAATGCATGCAAATAAAGGTCGATTGCAGTGATAACAGCTTTGACGAGTAATCATTTATTACCTGGCATCCTGATAGATATAATAGTTAGCATTTACATGTTAAATAGAAACACTGTATGATTTGCCTTTAAAAGTTTAATCACTTTGATTTTATAAGGAAAATTCATAAAAGGACCTTAAGATGAAGCATTATTTATACACATTTTTATGCATAATACTTATTGCTGGCTGTTCTTCGGCTCCACCTCCAAAAGTTGCAACTACCAATGATGCAACAACAAATCAAACAACCGGTGATACAACAGAGCCGCAAAAACCGGTTGAGCCACCTCTTTTAAAAGTAATCGACCCACCCAAAATTGCTTTAGTACTTGGTGGTGGTGGTGCTCGTGGTTTTGCACATATTGGTGTACTTAGAATATTAGAACGAGAGAAGATACCAATTAATCTTATTGTAGGTACTTCGGTGGGTAGCCTAATTGGTGCCTTATATGCATCTGATCCAAATACTTTTGAGCTTGAATGGACAGCTTTTAAGATAAACAAAGAAGACCTATTTGATTTTTCGATTTTTGCCGCAAAAACTGGGCCGGTAAAAGGTGAAGCGATTCAAGCATTTGTTAGCAATAGTATTAAAGTTCGCAATATTGAGCAGTTCCCGGTGCCTTATATCGCTATTGCTGCAGATTTAAATACTGGAGAACGTGTAGAATTTACTAAAGGGAGTATAGTTGACGCAGTTCGTGCTTCGGTGTCAATTCCTGGAGTGTTTACTCCGGCACGCATTGGTAATCGCACATTAGTAGATGGTGGGGTTGTGGCTAACTTAGCTGTGGATGTTGCCAGAGCACATGGCGCAGATATTGTAATTGCTTCGGATATCAACCAAAATGTTATTGATTATAATGTTACGGATGTAGTCAGTATAATTCTGCAAAGCATTAATATCATGATGGGTGAAGCAGCTAAAGTACAGAGCAAATTAGCTGATGTGGTTATAGTGCCTAAAATTGGTGATGTGGGTACATTGGATTTTAGCCAGAAAAAGCGCTGCATGGCCGAAGGTATTTCTGCAACCAGCGCCAATATTGCCGCTATTCGTGCGGCAATTGATAAGTACTATAAAGACCATGGTGGTGTTGCGCCTTCAGCTCAGGCCGCTAGGTTAGAATCTCTTAAGAATGCTGCAGTAACTGCAAGCAAATAAAAATTACATTAAAAGCTTTGTCGCATGTATGCTAAAATAATTAAACATGCGGCAAAGCTATATTTAGTATATCAAGATTAACTTTCGTTTATTTGCATCTTATTTAATACTTCGTTGCACCTATGCCCAGTATTTTTATCCTATTGATTTGTTTGTAATATGGTGTTTGGAGTGCGGCAATGACATGTATAATGCTGTTTATCAAATCATTCGTTGGCTTTTTTGCGGTTATGGATCCCATAGGGGCTATCCCTGTTTTTGTAATAATGACAGCAAGGCATTCACCGAGTGAACAAAATTCTATAATTCACCGCGCTTTGTTGACCACACTTGCCGTATTGGCATTTTTTGGCTTTGCGCATGCGTGGATTTTTAATTTTTTAGGTTTTACAATGGGAGCATTTCGGGCTGCGGGTGGCTTTTTTTTGTTCTTCTTAGCTTTTGAAATGCTAATGACACGAAGTACTTGGCTTCGACGCAATACCAGCGAAAACGAAGGAGGTATAAGTAAAATTGATATTGCTATAACACCACTTGCAATACCGTTATTAGCAGGCCCGGCAACGATTACTGCAGTTGTATTAGCATTTTCTAAAGCACAAGGGTATATGCAGAATATCATTATTGCAATCGCTTTAATTATGGTGTGTGCAACTACTTGGGTCTTATTACGTATCGCAAATCGGATACACAACTATCTTGGTCAGAGCGGCACGAAAGTAGTCACGAGCATGATGGGTTTAATTCTTGGGGCTATTGCGGTACAGTTTATGGCCGAAGGTTTACTTGAATTGTTTCCTGCACTCGGACATCATTTTTAATTTATTATTGCAATAGAGATTAGCGGGTTAATACTTGCGCCAATTCATCATATAAAAAAATAGCACTTTTAATTGCCTTAGAAAAATCAGAAATTGATAAGCTTTCATTTTCAGAATGGGGATTTGAATAGGGGTCCTCAATACCTATTAAAAGCGCTGGCACACCGCCAAGAGCTTTTACAAAAGGCTCGACAAAGCCAATTGAACCACCCGCACCAATAGCTAAAGCCTGATGTTGATAACCTTTTTCGAGTGCATGAAAAGCGGCGGCGAAAACAGGGTGTTCGGTATTCGTTGTCCAAGGGGCTGCAGCAGCTTTTATTTCTACATCAACCAAAACGCCCCAAGGGGCTTGATCGATTAATGTAGATTTTAGATTTTGCGCCACTTCGTTAGGATCCATATTAGGAACTAGACGCATACCGACACGTGCCCATGCAGAATGGTTAATAATATTGCGCGCATCTTTACGATTAGAAGCGCAAAAAGCATTTACCGCTAAGGTTGGCTGCCACCAATTCATTTCCCACGGATGTTTATCACCCAGTAATTCAACCCCTGCGAGCATTCCAGCTTGCATGCAAAAATCATTCCTGGCTGTTACTGGCAACTGTGCAATAGACTCTTTAGCTGCTTCACTTAAAGGTGCAACTTTATCGTATATACCAGGCAAATTGATACGAAAGTCATCATCAACCAGCGAAGCCAGCATTTTGTTTAAGGCAAGTACCGGATCGGGAATTGGTCCACCCCACAAGCCCGAATGAACGCTTTGCTTTAACGCTTTAACTTCAACATCGGCAATTACAATACCGCGTAGTGCTACCGTTATAGAAGGTGCACCCGTGTCGAAATTCCCAGTATCAGTTATGATTATGGTATCGGCATCGAGACGATTGCGGTGGTTCTGTATGAATTGTTTTAGGTGGGTAGAACCAGATTCTTCTTCTCCTTCAATTAATAGCTTTATATTTAATGGAGTTTCGCCGACGCTTTTAATCCATGCATTAACCGCCGCGGCATGCACCATTATACCTGCCTTGTCGTCGGCAGTTCCACGTCCAAATAGTCGTCCATTTTCAATAGTTGGCTCAAAAGGAGGATTTAACCAGTCTGAGGGGTCACCTGCAGGCTGTACGTCATGATGTGCATATAAAAGTAGTGTTGGAGCACCTTCTATATGTTTACATTCTGCAAATACATAGGGGGGCGAATCATCAGCCTTTAAAATATCAACATGATCAAAGCCATAGCTTTTTAATAACTCTGCTATTGCTTTAGCGCTTTTCTCTAAATTAGTTTTATCAAATCCATCAAATGACACACTGGGGATACGCACAAGGTCTTTTAACGCGTTTAGATAAGCATCTGCATTGGCTTCATAGTAAGAAATAGCCTTTGATGCTTGTTTATCAGTCA
The DNA here is from genome assembly GCA_016931625.1 of Deltaproteobacteria bacterium. NCBI lineage: Bacteria > Pseudomonadati > Myxococcota > Myxococcia > Deltaproteobacteria bacterium. The sequence continues at coordinate 128,983 of JAFGEK010000020.1, forward strand.
TGGTTAATGCACTCCTTCAATAAATAAGTTTAAGGTAACTCATTAATGTATCCCGTTGATATTTGAGAACTTTTGTCGCATCAAATTTTAAAACGGCGCATAAAATTGAATTGTAGCTCCGTCATTCATCGGGGCAACGATTAGTGTTGACTCTTTGTCAACAAATGGTATCCAACTAGGCCATTGTTCACGACGAATATAATCCCAGGCATAAAGGGTTGCGCCAATCGCCAATAGGCTCCCTCCAACAATATAGCTTACTTTTTCTATGGACTGCGCGGTTTTTTGATTTTTAGCCAGATGCTGCAGCTTTGTTGCTTTATCAATGCAAGCTTGTTGTGAAAGCTCAAAGCAGCTGTACACATCATTTCCTAATGGGCGCAAGTTCAAAACTTGATCATGTGCATCATTATTCAAACTAGATACCCGCCAAGCAAAAACCGATCCGGTTAATATACCAACTACACCAGCGCCCATTAAACTCAGGCCACTATAATAACGCCATGATGGTTCGCGCGTCTTATTTTCTTCTGCAAGGGTTATGGTTGTTGTAGCCGATGGATTTTCAGTGGTTGAGGTTTGGTCAGTAGTTGATGAAGTTATATCAGACAAATTAATACCTGTAGCGGCCAAGGTAGTTCCTTGTCTTTGAATAAATATATTCGTACGTTTACCATCAACTACTTCAATTTCTTGTATTAGCGGTTCACTGCCTTCCTTTCTTAATGAAATACGCCTAGTCCCTGCAGGGATGCCAATAAGTGGTCCTGATAGCGGCGATATCGCAACGGGTTCACCATCAATTCGTAGTTCTATGTAAGGCTCATCAATGTGAATGTATAACTCACCTGTACCTGCAAGTGATTCAAGTTGTTCAACTTCAACACTAACAATATTGGTTTTGGTGAGATCGACTTTTATCGTTGAATTACGTTTATAAATTACATCAACGAATTGATATATATCAACAAATCCTAGCTTACTAATATGGAGTATATGAGGCCCAGCTTTTAAAGATGTTAATGAGTTTTTAAGAGGAGTAGTGCCGACTAATTTGTCATCAATATAAACATCAGCTTTTTGTTGAGTGCATTCAATTTTTAAAGAGCCCACATAAAAATCGGGTTTTAACAACTCTACTGCCAAATGATGCAATTGTTTGCTACGTTTACTTTGCTCATCTGCAAGTGATTTGGCGATTCGATTTACCTCAATACCTGATTCGGTATCGATAATCCTAACCACAATATTTAAGGTACCGCCAAAATAGGCTAAACGTGTTTCTAAAAGCATATGAGCGCCAGCGTAGCGACCGGCATCAGCAAGACAAATAGGATCGTAGTTGCATTTTTCAGGATCAAGATCAAAAGCGGCCATATCAGCATTTACATCAGCAGGAGATATGGCTCTCATACCAAAGGTTTCATCGATTTCATTAATTAGCGAGAGTTCAATTTCATGTATAATTTCGAAATCAATGTTAACACCCTGTGGTGCTAATACAGCTACTGCACGATATTTTGTGGGTAAATCTCTAAGTTTAGGTGTTTTATTAATATTCTTTTTCTTTTTTGATAAAGTTCTATTTTTTAAATACCACTGACTCTGTGCGTTATTTGTTCGGTTAGCCATATTTTCTTTTTTAAGTTCGTTTGTATTTTTCTTTTTTTTCTTGCGCGATTTGAGTTTACCTTGGGCGATCAATTTGGCATCAGAGCCCCATATAGAAGATGTAGAGGTTAAGGTAATTTCTACTGGAGCAGAGGAGAGCGCCAATTTGGATACAACGGTAAATGCTATCATTGAGAAAAAGGCCATTACTATATTAATACCACAGCCTTGACCATAGCAGCGAGCCCGCGTAAGGTTGCGACCCCCAACGAATTAAAGTTTTTGATATTTTGAGATGTTAAAAAAATGACTCAACGCGATGAATTATATGAACAACGTGTCCGTAAGTTAGAATTTTTACGTGAACGAGGCTTAGAACCATACGCAAATGATTTTAAGCCTGATACACGCATTATTGACTTTGCACGTCTGTATGGCCACGAACTTTCAAATGAAGTTCTGCAAACAAAACAAGTAGAACACAAAATTGCCGGTCGCCTTATGGCATTAAATACATTTGGCAAGGCAGTTTTTTTACGTATTCAAGACGGCACCTCTGATGACAGTTTAGATGATGGTCAGCCAATTGGTCGTTTGCAACTTTTTGTGCAGAAAAACCAAGTTGGTGAAGAACAATTTGAACTACTTAAATTTGCAGACATTGGCGATTTTATTGGTGTAATTGGTACAGCAATGCGTACAAAAACCGGCGAGCTAACGCTACGTGTCAGTAAGCTGCGCATTTTAACCAAATCACTAAGGCCGTTACCTGAAAAATGGCATGGATTATCTGATGTCGAAACTCGTTATCGTCAGCGCTATCTTGATTTAATTGCTAATGAAGAATCACGTCGAATTTTTCGTTTGCGATCAAAGTTAATCGACTACATTCGTCGATTTTTTATCGATCGTGAATTTCTTGAAGTTGAAACTCCAATGATGCAGCCAATTGCGGGTGGCGCTGCAGCTCGACCATTTATAACACATCATAATACTCTAAACATTGATTTGTATTTACGCATAGCTCCAGAATTATATTTAAAGCGTTTAGTAGTTGGTGGCTTTGAGCGTGTTTTTGAAATTAATCGTAACTTTCGTAATGAAGGTATCAGCACCGTACATAATCCTGAATTTACTATGCTCGAATTTTATCAAGCATACATTGATTATTTAGATCTAATGGATATTGGTGAAGAGTTAATTTCAGGGGCCGCACAAGCTGTCTTGGGTACAACCGACATAGTGTTCGGTGAACATTCAATATCGCTAGCGCGTCCGTTTAAACGAATGACTATGATGGAAGCTATTGCTGCTTATGGCGGACCTGCACCAGAAGAATTACGTGATGTTCAAAAGGCATTTGCTCATGCAAAAGCAGTAGGAGCAAAAAATGACGGTTTAAGCCATGGTGCTGCAGTAGTTTACTTGTTTGAGCATTTTGCTGAATCAAAGTTAATTCAACCAACTATTATTTATAATTTCCCATTAGATGTATCACCATTATCACGTAAAAAAGTAAGTGACCCATGGCTAGTTGATCGCTTCGAATTATTTGTTGCCGGGCGTGAGCTTGCCAATGCATTTAGTGAATTAAATAATCCTATTGACCAAGAAGAGCGTTTTGAGTCGCAAATAAAAGCAAAGGCTGCAGGCGATCAAGAAGCTCATGAAATGGACGAAGACTATGTTCGTGCGCTTGAGCAGGGTATGCCTCCTACAGGTGGTTTCGGTATGGGTATCGATCGCTTAGTTATGTTGCTTACTGGCTCTCAGTCTATTCGTGACGTAATTCTTTTCCCTCAACTGCGGCCGAACTCTTGATTTGGGCAATATTAATCATATCTAGTATTAATCTAATACTAGCACCTCTGATTGGGCGTTGGTTAAAACGACATCAAGGTTCTATCGGCATTGCTGTGCGATTATTCGGTTTGTTATTATTCTTAGCTTTAATTTTATGGGTAATATTTCATCAGTTTGATTTATCGATTGAACGCAACGCAACTTTACTTTGGGCATTTGCATTTATCTCAGCAGCAACAGTAGGTTTTTTAGGTTCACGATATTTGCAAAAAATGCCAAATAGGGAATTATTCGTAGCTTTGTTGCTATTAATTGAGGTTATGTTTATTGCTGCATTATTTAGCGCGAATACAAATGGTTTAGCATCACCGCATTTTCGTGCGCTTTTAGTGACTCCGGCAATTTTACCATTATCTAGTTACTTTGGTGCATCAATAGGTCATCTCACCAATGGCAGTTCAATAAAGAATTTTTTTGGATACGAAAGTTTTATTGCTAGAAGGTTTTTACTTTCTCGTGCTTCACAAGTGCTATCTACAGTTACAAGTATTTCAGTAATTGGGGTGGCGATTGGTGTTTGGTTAGTTATTGTAAGTTTGTCAGTGTTATCTGGATTTGAAAATGATTTAAAACAAAAAATCATTGGCGCTACTGCACATATAGTTGTGCAAAGTAAAGATGGATCCCCATTTAAATCAGATACTGATGACCCCTTAAATATTATGAAGACCCCAGGAGTTATTGCGGTAAGCCCAATTATTGAAGGTGAAGCTGCTGTTTCGAGTCGTTCAAATTATACCGGCGCTATTGTATTTGGCATTAATCCTCAACGTGCACGCAAGGTATTAGGAGTAATGAATGAAGTAGCCGAAGGTTCAGTTACCCCAGTACAAAATGAACTTTTAGCACCGACAGTAAAAACTGACACTATCGACACCGAGTTTCCACCACCAAAACCCTTACCGAATATTATCATTGGTGTTGAGATGGCTAAGGGGTTAAATGTATCAGTTGGTGACCGCATTAATCTCATTTCCCCACTTTTAGAAACTATTACACCAATTGGGCCTGCTCCAAAAAATGCTACATTTAAAATTGCTGCAATTTTCTCAAGTAAAATGTATGAATACGATGCTCGCTATGTATTCATTTCACTTAATGCTGCGAGACACTTTTTTGAATTAGCATCAGCAGAATTGACTGCAATTCAAGCGGCAGTTGATGATCCTGAGAGTTCTGATGTAATCGTAAAAACTATTTCGCAAAATCTTCCTACACGTTTTGAAGCTCTCGACTGGAAAGGAAGAAATCAAACTCTTTTTTCATCATTGAAATTAGAGCGCGTAGTCGCTTTTGTTGTGTTAGTTTTCATCATTTTAGTTGCCAGTTTTGCCATTGTTAACACTTTAACTATGTCTATTGTTGAGAAGAAAAAAGAAATCGCAATTTTAAAAACTATGGGGGCAAGTGATAACGGCATAATGAAGCTTTTTTTAATCCAAGGTCTAATTATTGGGGCCTTTGGCACATTATTAGGAGCAATTGCAGCAATGATCTCGATATTCTTGCTGCAACAGTTCGGATTCGCTATTCCAGGTGATGTTTATTATATCGACTCGCTACCCGTGCATTTTGATGCAATTGACGTGGTAGTTGTGATTTTGGCCGCGCTTCTTATAGTTTGGGACTTCGCGGTTTTTCCGGCATTGCATGGTGCAAATTTATCGCCGGTAGAAGGGTTGCGTGATGTCTGAGCTCATTGCAGCGCGAGAGCTTTGTAAATCCTATAAGAAGGGCGACGAAATTATTAACGTTTTACAGGGGACTACTTTCTCCATTCCCGAAGGCTCGATGGTTTCGATTATCGGTGCTTCGGGTGCTGGCAAGAGTACCCTTTTGCACTTATTGGGTACTTTAGACGCACCTGATAGTGGAGATATTATTTTTCGTGGCAAAAGTCTTACCGGGATGAATGCCAGTGAACTAGCTGATTTTCGCAATAATACTTTAGGTTTTGTCTTTCAGTTCCATCATTTGCTTTCTGAATTTACTGCTTTAGAAAATGTAATGATGCCTGCGTTAATTCGTCGTAATTCAAAAAACGAAGCGCAAAATTTAGCGGCAAGAACTCTCACAGAGGTAGGTCTCGCTAAAAGAATGCTACATAAACCTGGTGAGCTTTCTGGTGGTGAACAACAACGAGTAGCGCTAGCTCGAGCTTTAGTTCTTTCTCCGCAATTGATTTTAGCTGACGAGGTTACTGGTAATCTTGATGAACGCAATGGTGAAGAAATACATGAATTGCTTTTTACAATTAATCGTGAACGTGGCGCTACATTAGTTGTAGTTACTCACAATCGTAGTCTTGCTGATCGCATGCCGTTACGACTCGAGCTAAAACAAGGCTCGGTGAAGGAGCGTAGATGAGCTCGCCCGGGCAATGTTTAATTATTATTTTTAGTTTTTTATTTATTATAGCTGCACCAAATAATTATTTGTTAGCGGCAAAAAAACAAAATGATAATGTTATTACTGCAATTGCACTTGAAGGTAATCGTCGCGTTGAGAAAGAAGCGGCCTTTGGTGATTTAAAAAGCAAAGTCGGATCGGTTTTAAATGATGATTTGCTTACTGAAGATTTGCATACTATATGGCGAACCGGATTTTTTCGCGACGTCAGCATAGAAAAACAAAGATATAAAAATGGCTGGCGCATACTATTTATTGTTAGTGAAAGACCTTCTATACGTAAAATACAATATGTAGGCCGCAATAGTATCTCTGAAGAAGATATTCAAGGCGTGGTAGATGTTAAACCGTATACTATTCTTAATATAGAATTATTGAAGAAAAACGTTGAAAAAATAAAAGAGCTTTACGTACAAAAAGGTTTTTATTTAGCCAAAATTTCTTATCATACCGAAGCTGTGGAGAACTCTTCAGACGAAGTAGATGTATATTTTGATTTGGTTGAAAACTCGCGTGTTTCAGTACGCGAGATTAGTTTTTTTGGCAATAAACACTTATCTTCTGAGTTTTTAAAAAGTGGCATTCAAACTCAAGAGGGTAGTGAGGTGCCAATTCTCTCGCAATCAGGGACCTACACAGAAGAATACTTTCAAAATGACCTGATGCGTATTCAATCTGCGTATTATGATAAAGGCTATATAAAAGTTAAAATAGCTGACCCAACTATTACAATGTCTCTAGATAGGCGATTTATTTATTTGAGTGTTGGGATAACCGAAGGCAAACAATATAAAGTAGACAAAATTTCTTTTTCTGGCGATATCGATTTAAAAGACAAGCAAGGTAACATTGTTATTGATACAGAACATTTACGCAATAATGTTTCGTTAGAATCTAATGAAATTTTCAGCAGTACTAAACTGCATAATGATATGAATAATCTTGCGGATCTCTATCGCGACCGTGGCTACGCCTTTGCTAATGTTACTCCAAATTCGGCTATCCATGATGATAACTTAACGGTTGATCTTGATTTTGAAGTACAACGAGGTGATCTCGTTCATTTCGAACGTATCGAAATTGTTGGTAATACTCGTACTCGTGATCGAGTAATTAGGCGAGAACTTAAAATATACGAAAGTGAACGTTATAGCTCGACAGCTCTTAATCAATCGCGGGCAAATATTTTTGCTTTAGGTTACTTCGAGACCGTTAATATTTCGACTACACGTGGGTCGCGACCAGACCTCATGAATGTGCGCATAGAAATCAAAGAAAAAGCCACTGGTTCGTTTCAAATGGGTGCAGGCTTTTCTAGTGTCGAAAATTTCATGCTGCAGTTGCAAGTATCTCAAAATAACTTTTTAGGTTATGGTTGGAGTATGGCGCTGTCGGCGCAATTAACTTTATCTTCGGGCCCGTATTCTCACAAGTTAGTTTCAGCGCAATTTTATAATCCTTATTTTATGGATACCAAATGGGCGCTTGGCGCTGATGGCTATTTAACTCAGCGTTTTTATCCTGAATTTGAACGTCGAAGCACTGGCTTATCACCACATTTAGGCTATCCGATTACTGAGAAAATTCGACTAGTTGCTGGGTATACTATTGAAAAAGTAGAAGTTGATTCTTCAAGCGACCAATTAATGTATGGGTTAGCGGTTAAGGGTATTAATTCGGCAATTAAAGGAAGTATTTCATATGATACCCGTAATAACCGATTATCACCTACATTAGGGCAATTTCATTCAATCACCGGCGAAATATCTCATCCGTCACTTGGTTCATCCACCGAACTTTCATTTATGCGTTATGGGATCACCATGCGCTATTATCATCCTTTGATTTATTCGTTTGTGCTTAAATTAAATGCAGAGTTTGGTTACGTAACTGGGGTAGAAGGGCGTGGCGCGCCGCTAGGTGAGCGCTTCTTTCCAGGTGGTATTTTTTCTGTTCGTGGATATGAACCGCGTGGCCTAGGTGCATCAGTGCCCACCGTATCAAAAAACAATCCCAGCTCAACTACCTCAGCGTTTACAATTGGCGGCAATAAACAAGCTATATTCAATGTCGAAGTTGAAGTACCATTAATTGAAGCTGCTAATATTAAAGGTGTGGTCTTCTTTGATGCTGGCAATGCCTTTAATGATGACCAGAACTTCTTCTATATAAACACCAATAAAGACCTTATACCTAATGTGTATCTCATGCGCTCCAATCGTGAGATATCACCACCACTTGGATTATTTTATTCTTTTGGTTTTGGTATTCGTTGGTTTAGTCCTATTGGTCCGTTGCGTTTTGAGTGGGGTATACCGATTACCAAACCGTCACCTACATCTCGATCAAGCATTTTTGAATTTATGATTGGCAGCTTTTTTTAGCGATATTATTTACAGATGAAAAGCGCTGTTTAGTCATGTGCGACTGCACAGTAATTTTTTTTTCTCGAAAGTAAATATGACATAGGTTAAGATAGCTAGGTCTCTTTATTTTTTAGTAGCTACAAAAAGTACTGTCATTTTTAGCTTAATGATCCGTTAATTAGAATTGGTTGATCTTTTTAGTGTTGGCAAGTGAGCAGGCACAAAGGAGAAAAGTTAATGTTCACCAAAAAAATAGTAGCTACGTTTTTTATTGCTGTAGCTTTTGGGGTTGGCTGTGGCAGCGATAGTAAAAAAAATGACGAAGCAAAAACAACTCTAACTATCGCTCATTATCTGGCTGCAAGCAGCGAACTTGCGGCACTACAGGTGATTATAGACGCATTTAAAGTTAATCATCCAGATGTGAACATTGTAACCAAGCAGATTCCTATGCCTCCAGCTCAAAGTGGACTTGTGCTAATGGGTCTAGAAAATCCAAAGTGTGCTACTTGTATACCCATTGAAAAAGGTGGGTGGGATATAGCCATACAAACCCATAATACCTGGGCAATGAATTCTGATTTTAAAAATCAATTGCTCGATCTTAGTGGTGAAGAAAAGCTAGCCACAGTTAAAGATAAATTTTTACCAAAAGTACAAGCAAACATGATGCCTGAGACCAAGTGGCTCGGTATGCCAATAGGCATCGCCCGTTTTAATACAGCTACCTACAACCTTGCAGCACTTGCTAGCCTTGGCTTTGATACACCGCCAAGTGATATGGGTGCGCGTTCAAAAATTGCTCAGGCCGATTAACCGTTTATAGTTAGTTGAAATATCAAGATAATTTACAAAAAGTACACGTAC
>JAFGEK010000021.1 GCA_016931625.1 Deltaproteobacteria bacterium
ACATGAAGGGCAATTATTAGCGGCAATGATTGTTGTGCTCCATGGTCTTGAACATGCACGAAATGATCAAGGTTTATTGCAAGTGCTTGAACGTATTCATGTGCGAGGAATGCGTGCCAAAGCTGGTAATCTTGCTATGCCACCGCCGCTGCGCCCAACTAATAACACCAATGTAATGGCTTGTGCTAATGCTGCCGAGTTATTATCTTTAGGATTAGCAGAGCGATTAACAAAAGCAGGAGAAATTGGTTGTAGTTTGCCACCGGCTGCTCCTGGCGCAGCACCTGTTGCACTGCCATTATTTTGCGAGCTTGATACGCAAGTATTTACTGCAGTCGTGCGTAGCTTAAGTTATCATCGAGTTCCTGCCGGTGCTGACCTGCTAAAAGAAGGAGATATGGGTGATAGCTTATTAATTTTAGCAAGCGGTATGGCGTCGGTATCAAAAAATGGTGCGGTGTTGGCAAAATTAGGGCCTGGCTCAGTTGTTGGTGAAATGGCTCTAATTACGCGAGCACCTCGTTCGGCAACTGTAACTGCTGATGAATTTTGCGAATATTTTGAGTTATCACGTCAAAACGTTCATAACATAGCCAAGCTTGAACCCAAAGTAGCTGATGAACTACAAGCTTATTGTCGTGGGCGCTTATTGCAAAATCTATTACGTAGTTCACCGCTATTTGCACGTTTTGATGAACAAACCCGTATAGATATCCTCAGTAGATTTAAAACAATCACCTTTGAGGCTGCTGAGGGGATCATAGTGCAAGGGCAACTATCACCAGGATTATATTTAATTGCTTCTGGTGAAGTGGATGTAAAAATTGCAAACTCTGATGGCGAAATGGTGCATGTGGCCACCCTTAAGCCCGGTGAAGTTTTTGGTGAAATCTCACTAATAAAAAAACAGCCTGCAACTGCCTATGTTACAGCGCGTAACACCGTGGGAGCTTTAGTGCTTACCGCTGACGAATTTGAATTTGTATTACAAGAACATCCAGGCGTTCGCGAATATCTAGTGACATTGACTGCCGATCGTTTGCAAGCTTCACGCGAAGCTCTTGATGCTAGCGGATTTATTGATGATGATGATTTGATTTTATTATAGTTAAATATCAGGCACTGACTAAGCATCAGTGCCTGACCTTAATTCTGATAGTAGTTACAGCTATGGATGCCAAGGATTAGCTAAACTCATTGCGGTATCCTCGGTTAACATATTTCCACCGCTAACAGTGCTATAAAGTCCTTGGGCTGTATTTCTATATCCCCCAGATACACTACTGTAATTACCGGTGGTTCTCGATAACCTGCCAGCGCTGATACTGCTTGAATCACCTAAAGTAATGTTGTCAAATCCACCACCAATACTGGATCTATCCCCTGTTGCTAAATTGTTAGATCCACCACTAATAGCGGCGCCATTACCGGCAGCGGCACTGTAAATTCCACCAATAACAGATGCATATGCACCAACAGCATAATTACTTGTACCTGTGACTATTGCAGCATATCCAGAATATGTATTTTTATCGCCCACTACAAGGTAATGCGAACCATTTTTATCGACATTATATTCAAACCAGGTACCACCATAATTTTCGCAATCAGTTTGATTATTATAGATTGATAATGTGCACTTTTGAAAAGGAATTGTCGATACTTCATCATAACCAATTATTATATTACCCAAGCCATTTATACTATCAGTGGAACCTTGACCATTCATCACTTGCAAATTAACACCTGTAAGCTGGATAATCGGTCCGCGAGCATCACTAGTAACCGTCAGAAATGGTTCAAGATCCATAGTATTGCTGTTTTCTATTGAAGTGATCCGAGTACCATGACCAGCTAGTGATGTATTTATACTCGATATAGAAGTCGTATGCGAAGCAATTGTAGTGGAATGACTTGTAATATTTGTTGCATTTGCTGCAATATCTGTATCGTTGCTTGCTATTGCACTAGCATTGACTGCGATAGCTGCTGCATTCGCGGCTATGTCTGTATCGTTACTTGCTATCGCGCTGGTGTTGGCGGATATTGCACTGGCATTGGCTGTTAAAGCTGTAGTATGTGCTGCAATATCTGTATCGTTGCTTGTTATTGCACTAGCGTTGGCTGCTATAGCTGCAACATTCGCGGCTATGTCTGTATCGTTGCTTGCTATTGCACTGCTGTTTGCAGCTATTGCGCTAGCATTGGCTGCTATAGCTGCTGCATTCGCGGCAATATCTTTATCCCTTTTACCTATTGCGTTAGCATTCGATGCAATTGCCGCATCCCTATTCGCAATACCATTCGCGTTTGCAGCAATCTTACCGTTACTGGCTAAAATGGCAGCCGCATTCTCGCTAATATTTGCGCTATTGTTTATAATCGCTTCCGTGTTTGCGCTGATATTAACGCTATTAATTGAAATGTTGGTTTCATTAGTAATGACAGCTTCATCAATCGTAGCAATTGCCGAGCTGTTACTAGCAATTTTTTCTGAATTGGCGGTTATAGATGCACCATTAAGCTCAATATCATTCTCATGAACTGTCAATATGGTTGAATGATTTGAAGTTGTCGTAGCTAGTTAATCTAAGCGATTGTTGGTTTCAGTTTCGTATTGAGAGAGTTTAGTTTCAAGAGCTCTGATACGAGCTTCAAGTTCACTGATTCCCTCTTCGCTAGTAGGCTGGCTTGCGCTAGTATTATCGCAAGCTACAAAAGCCAAAGCCAATACTGGCAAAATAGCTTTTAGGTTTCGCATGATTAGGCTCCTTAAGGGTATGTTTAAAACTTAGCGTGCTGCTGGTATGAAATTCCAGGCCTACATAACAAAATTTATTGCAATTGAAAAGTAGAACCCAAGTTAGTTTTTAAAAACATGAATCCAATCGATATAAGTATCCACTGACACAAATGATTGGTCATGCCAAACGACACAAATTACTCGTTCAAGCCAGCCGTTTTCACTGCTTTGAGAATCATCAATTTCTATCTCGGGTGTTATGAGTATTTTGTCTTTTACCGATAGATTATCCACGCACCATGACTTATGGTAAACCGTTTTTATCAGGATGCCTCCTGTCCAAGCGGGTGCTCCAAGCGGGTGCCAGACACTAAATAAAGGGGGGCTTGCTAATGGGGCGGGTTCATTTAATTATACATCAGAGTTTCACCAAAAACTGTAATGCAAAGGAAAATATATGAAAACCGTACTGGCCGTGTATTTCTCTCTCGCTATGAGTTTGCTTTTTTTGCAAGCTTGTTCACCAAAGAAAACTTTAATTCTTACTGTCGATCCTTTCACTGTGAATGGGATGACCGTTTCATCTTCATTAAAAGATGGTAAGCTAACACCTTTTGCCACTGATTTTTCGTTTATGGGAAAAGTGAAATATCCAGAATCGGGAAAACTGATTTTTAAAGCCATTGGATTGCATAGCCCAAACCTTAGGGTTTTTATTGATGATCAGATAGTATGGGAACCACAGATTGATGGTTTTAAGGATTTCGAAGAATCAAAACCAATAGCCGTGGCACAAAAAAATGAAAACGATGAAATCAATCTTCGCGTAGTGGTAAGGGGGTTAAATGGAGGGATTCAGTCATTCGAAGTATATAGATAACGGTTAACTTTTTACCTAAAAGAGCCAATTATGAATAGTTTTGCATAGGACATAAGCGAGAATAGCGATGGGTAATATTTTTTCGTTCTCATCATCACGCATCAAACACGCCGATGCCGAGCAGCAAGTAAATAGCTGCACTAAAGCCGTGTCGCCTCATGCTGCTAAAGCTACTCAAGCTGCATCATCAGTAGCTCTCCCCACTTGCCGAAGATTAAAACTTTTGCGCTTAAATGCGGGCAAAATCTCGCCTATCGCGAATATGGTGATCCCCAAAGCGACGTGGTGGTATTCTATGTCCATGGTACTCCCGGGACTTCGGCGCTGATGCCACCTGATTTCACTGGTATCAAAAAACATCGTATCCGCTGGATCGCCATTGACCAATACCGATTTACGTGGATGATTGGTGTTTGGTAATAGATATGGGATATTATGTAAATGAGCCAGGATTGCTTTATCAATTGAATGCCAAGCTTTAATATCACACAAAGCGTTTAATTGTGCCTCTTGAGCTTCTATTGCAGTTTCATTCAATAAAGTCTCGACTAAAACTTGAGCAAGTTGGCTAACTTCGTTAGAGTCAAGTGCTTTAGATACATCCGTTAATTCATCTGCAGTTTCAGCTCGAATTGATTCATTCTCTGATTTCAGACAGTTAATTAATTGCTGCAATCTTTTAGGTCCCAATTGACATGTTAAAAAGGAATGGCCCAAATATCTGGCTTATCATCAATGTCTAATGACTGTTCACGCCAAGTTAGCGTATATAACGGTTCATCTGGGAAGTCGTTCATTTCTAGACAACAAGATTCGCCAGCAACTACTGCCGACCAGACTGGAGTATCAGCTTGCTTCTTCCATGCAATAGGTAGATTAAGAAAATCAGCAATGCTTGTGATTTGATCTGACATTTAATGCACTCCGTATTTTTTATTAATACTCACATTTGGCGTTTTGCTTCCATGAATGATTCTTTTCCAAAGCGCCTCACCATGAAACCCTTGTTGTGAATATTTTTCAACATAGTATTCAATTGGCCGTAATGGTTTATCTTTAGCTAGTTGCACGGCAACTTCACGATCAGCCATCATCTCTCTTGCTTGTTGTTTTAACATATTTCTCGCTGATGTAACTCGTTCTGCTGTCTCACGCGTGAGTGGTCCAGAAGTATTAATTTTTTTAACTTCATGACTATACCACGAACGAACTTGGGCAGTAGTTATATACCCTTTGCGTTCACTAGCCGTAGTAATTTTTAGCCGATTTGGGTCATAGTAATTATTTGCTAACCCCATTGCACTATACACCAACGCGCCATAGATAGCTTCACTCTCATTTTGTTTTGCAACAAAACTATCTATTTCTTGAGTTGTAGGAACGCTACCAGCAATACAACGTGTTTGAATGAAATCAAGAATAGCTTTGGGGTTTTGACGAGCGCTATTATAAAAATCTCTTACCGCTATAGCCCTGACTCTTGATCTCATCTCTGTAATTGATCGATTTTATTAGGCTTTACTGGATGCCCTCTTTCGAGGGCATGACGTAGAGAGT
>JAFGEK010000022.1 GCA_016931625.1 Deltaproteobacteria bacterium
AATCAACTGTTTTAACCATCAGCGAACCCAGTGCAGAACCCTATGCGGATAATCTATATACGCAGCGATTTTTAAAGTTTGACTTTGACCCTTATGAAAATCCTAATCTGCAAACATTACGTACAAAGTATAAACTTGACGAGGTCATCAAGTCTGGTGCCACTGAATTTGAAAAACAACTCTTGCTGATGAATTGGGTATTTGCCATAGTAGATGCGCATTTCGGCACCCCCACTGGCGATGCGATGGGGGCATTAGCAATTCTTGAGCGCTTTTTCGATCCACAAGATAATTTCGAGGGCCATTGTGTTCAAGCTATGCAAATATTGGTATCAGCGGCTGCCTCATTGGGTTGGATTTGCCGTGGTACAGCGCTGCAACGGCCCAGTGTTTTTAGTTTAGGTTATTACAGCAATGCTACCCCTCATAGTTCCACAGAAATTTGGTCTAACCAATATGGCAAGTGGGTTATGCTCGACCCAATGCAGAACACCTACATAACCAATAAAGAAGGAATACCTTTAAGTGCATATGAGATTCGCCAAGAGTATTATTATAATAATGATGGTGAGAATCTAATTGTTTACATGATGCACCAAGGAGTTTTTCCTAACGACCAACAGCCGCGAATTCAAAAGGCGCGTACAGCCGCCGCAGCAGCAATAGAAGCAAGATTAGACCTAAAAGTTTATCGGGCTAATGGCGGTATTGTAAAAGATGGTTACCCGGCCGAGGTATTTGCCAGTATTTGCTATATTCCCAACACCAATTTTATGGATGCGGATCCACAATATCCATGGAGTATTATAACCAGATGTGGCACGCAGATCTGTTCAGACTCAGAAGACAACACAATCAATTGGCTTGCAGGTGCAGGTTCAGTATTCCTTATTCCTGAAAACCCGGCTAAAGACCCCTATTTTGCTCTGCAGCAAGTACAAGTAACCGCACAAGTGCAAGACGCGGCAACAATCACTTTAAGTTTTAAAACATTCACTCCCAATTTTAAATACTTTGAGATCCGTACTGACGGTGGCGCATGGTCTGAAAATGGTAATACATATCTTTGGCAGCTTGACTTAGGAGAAAAATCTCTCGAAGTAAGATCACTAAACAAATTTGGCATTGCTGGCGCTATTTCGAAAGCGGAGTTATCAGCTAGATAAACAAACCAACAGCATCAAGCCAAAATGCCAGAACGTTGTTATCAAAACCACAAGCTGACAAGCGGCTAACCTACATTTGTACTTAGCGATAGTTTAATATTTTACCCGGATAATATTGACAAACATATTTACCCGGGTATAAATATCTAATTATGGAAACTACAATTACCTATGTCGCTTTTGTTGGTCCTAAACTTATCGCCGAGGGTGAGGTAGCCGAAATTTTACCAGTGCTTAAACAACGCTTTGATAAAAATTATTCTGAGCTGGTGTTAATTTTTAGTAACGAAACTGGAAGACAAGTAGACTTTGATTTGCGTGGTAGTCTTGCTGAAGTAATTGAGCGGGCAACGAGCAAGCCAATCCCCGGGCCTGGTCGACCAAAGCTTGGTGTAGTTAGTCGTGAGATCACACTTTTACCTCGGCATTGGCAATGGTTAGAACAGCAACCTAATGGTATATCTGCAGCGTTACGTCGTCTTGTTGAGGCGGCGATGAAACTTGCTCCACAAAAAGAGCAAGCGCGAATGCAACGTGATGCTTTAAATAATGTACTTACCGCAATTGCTGGAGATCGAGCGAATTTTGAAGAAGCAACACGTGCATTATATTCAGGAGATATTGCGGCATTTGCAAAACTAATTCAAAAATGGCCTAAAGATATCCGTGAATATGCGGCAAAAAAAGTGCATCAATTGAAAACCTAAGTCGTCTCTACTAACATACCATGTCTGACAATAAAATTAACGATGGTTTGCAAACCTGCAATTATTTGCCCTAGCCTGTCTAGCCTAATCGGTGCCAGACACCCGAATCGCGGTATTCTGCCTTATGGCCAGTACACCATGTATTGATGTTAAGGCAAGAGTGGTGAGTCCTTGCCAGAGTCGGCAGCACACCATAGACGGCGTTTTTTTGATTATGTACCAATAATTTTGCAAATATAATTCTGTAAAAATAAAACAGTGTCCGTGCCCTATAACTTGACAATGCTGTAGCAGTAAGTTTATTTCATACTTTTAAAGTTGAGGTGGTTAAAGGTCAACGTTATAAATCACCAGCAGAATATGAGGTGGGATTTATCCTCAATGTCGTTTAATCCCTCATCAATTATTTCAGGGGAAGATCATAAAAGGAGAAAATAAATAATGGGTACAAAAGGACGAGAAATTGTAGGATTAAATGTTGATGAATTGCTGAAAGCAATGAATAAAGCATTAGCCGATGAATGGCTGGCATATTATCAATATTGGGTTGGAGCAAAAGTTGCAGTTGGCAGAATGAGAGGGATAGTAGCCGGAGAACTTGAAGAACATGCAAATGAAGAACTTAAACATGCAAATATGCTGACAGAACGTATTCTTCAACTCGGAGGAACTCCGCTTTTGAATCCTGAATTGTGGAAAAAAGAATCAAATTGCGGATATGATGAACCGTCTAATCCACAAACCACAAAATTACTGGAACAGAATATTAAAGGTGAACAGTGTGCGATAGAAGTTTATAAAAAGCTTCTTGCAATGGTCGAAGGAAAAGACCCGATCTCTTATCATTTAATTCTTGAAATATTAGAAGATGAAGTGGAACACGAAGATGATCTGGAAGCAATAATGGAAGATCTAAAATCGAAAATTGAATAATATTTACAAATAATATGAAAAAGAGTGTGACTTTTAGTACACTCTTTTTTGCTAATAAATTTTTTTTGTTAATCTTGCCCTTTTAGGAATTTTATCATCTTGAAAATGTTTTTCAAGCCAGCCGTTTTTTACATTTTCTCTGGAATCAAAATATGAAACATAAGGTTTGATATCAAGCAAAGGTGTGCCGTCTAATATATCAACCTCTGAAAAAGTAATGATGTTTTCCTCAACCTTCTCAAGTTTAACAATAGAAAAACCAATTTTGTTTGGCCTGTTAGGACTTCTTATTGCAAATATCCCATGAGTTTCATCCTCAAGAAAAGGCTGTCCAACAATTTTTTCAGCTTTTGCCCTGTTAAAATAATAAAACAAAATTATATGGGAAAAACCTTCAATATCTTTAAGACCATCATTATACTCATCATAAATTTTAATAGATCCGGTTACTTCATGGTCAAATTTTCCTTGTATTGGTATGCCTTTCGAATCTTTATAAGGCGTGCGAATAATCCCAATAGGTTTAATCAGTATTTCAATTTTCATATTAAAAGGTGACAACTTTATCGCTTTCTTTCAAAATTTCATACATCAACTATAGTAACTGGACGTTGTTTGCAAGCTCGTATGTTGCTGCGTCCATCAAAAAGCACCAACGTATGCTTAGCGGCCAAGTTGTTGACAGTGTGGACAAAAGAAAGTGCTGCGACCGGTTTGAGTAATTTTTGCAATAGCTTGTTTACATCCATAGCAAGGTTTACCAGTGCGGCCATATACTTGCAAGCGCTTAGCGAAATATCCGAATTCACCATTAGCGCTAATAAAATCGCGTATGGTGGTGCCACCTTGTTTAATTGCATTGCGCAATACATTTTTTATTGAACGTACTAATTCACGAGATTGAGATAAAGAAAGTTGTTTTGCTTCAAGCAATGGATGAATGCGTGCATTAAATAGAGCTTCTGATGCATAGATATTACCAATGCCAACTACACAAGTGCTATCCATTAACCATGTCTTAATCGGTCTATTACTTGTACGAGTAGCCGTAAATAATGTTTTGGCGTTAAAAATTGTTGATAGAGGTTCAAACCCAAGATTAATAAGGTTTGGGTGTTTTATTTCATCACGCTTGTACATAACATCAACAAGACCAAAACGTCTGGCATCATTAAAGCGTAAATCTTTTTTACCATTGAGTTGCCAGATTATATGATCATGTTTTGCTAAGGGGCTGTCGGTATCAAATATTCGTAGTTTGCCACTCATACCAAGATGTAACAGCAGTACCACGTCTTCAGTTAAATCAATTAAAATATATTTTGCACGTCTGCGTACATTAACGATTTGTTGATTTATACATAAGCGTTTAAGTGCTGCACTATTTACTTTTTGGCGTAGGCGTTTTTCTCTAATATTTATATTATAAATAGTATAACCAATAAGTTGTCTCAGTGAACGACTTACGGTTTCGACTTCTGGTAGCTCAGGCATGCTAATAATTATTTTGCTTTAGCGTTACGTTTTTTACGTTTAATCTCTTGAGAGGTAGTTGCGAGAGTTTGATTTGCTTTACGACTACGAAACCAAAGAAAAATACCAACACTGAATAGAATTATTGATGCATAATGCCCAGGAGTGAGTCCGAAATAACGGATATCACCGCCATCCCAAACCGGGGCTCGTAAAAAATCTAAGGGGAAGCGTAGAATAGGATATACTAATGCGACAGTAGTAATGATGGCGCCAGGGCGTTTAGTACGTTTGCCTATAAGAATAACTGCAGTCATTAAAATAGGCGTTAGCATTAGTTCAAGCAGACCTAAATCAAAACGAGCACCATTGGGGAAAGCTACTGCAAAAAATGATTCGGATAAATGTCCGGGATGATCATGTACTACCGAACAACCCATTCGACCAAAGAACCAACCAAAGGGTAGGCCGTAAGCGAGAGCATCAGCGCAAGTCCATACCGGCATTTTGTATTTACGGGTATAAAAAAGAAATCCTGCAACAGCACCAAAGAAACCACCAAATGAGGACAAACCACGGTGAATCATAAAAAGTTGCCACGGTTGTTCGAGAAGGAGCCGGGGAAAATAGAAAATAGTAGATAACATGTGGCTGATCACTATGCCACTTGCTACAGTCCAGAAAATTAATGATTCAAAACGTTGACGGTCAATATGTAATAGCTGGGCACGTTTACTAGCTATTTTTGAACCTACCAAAATACCTATTACGACTAAGACACCAAAAGGATGAATGGGCAATGGTCCAATATGAAAATCTGGTATCTGTACATAGGGCAAAACGCCAATTAGCGATTGTACGAGAGTAAGCATCTGCACCTTTTAATGCACATGCAGCTCATTGGAAAGGGGATAGTTGAAACTTATTCTAGACCATCAATAATATTTTGCTTATTCCGAATTTTTTGATTGGCGCTATCTACGGCTTTTTGTGCTTGATTAATAATGGTTGTAGGAGAATTTAGCGACGAGCTAACAAGGCCGGATTTGGGAATATGGCGCAACCAAGCTAAATAAACACTACCAACACTAGCAGCTATGATAAGCATTAATAATATTTTGATTGCACGACCAGGGCAGCGTTTAAATGCTGACCAAAGCAGCAGCAATATTATTATTAGACCAGCCCCAAGTAGTACTGAAGAAATATGTAAGTGACCACCACTAATATCATTAAGCCATCGCTGACCAGAATATATAACGCTATGATTAACGATTTGTTGCGGTTGTAGGTTTTTATGGGTAAAAATGTTGCTGGTTGCTTCTTTTATCTTTTTATCAATTGCTATATTTTGGCCAATGATTTTTTTATTTGCATTTTTTATATCTTTAATTTTTTTTTCTATTGGTACTCCTCCAGTTACTCGTATTGCTTGATCACGTAATGTCTCTGGCACCTCAGTAATATCATTAACTAGATATTCGATGCCTGCAGCATCAGTATAACGATATAGAGTTACTGCGGTATAAACGGCGAACAGATTAGCGTGCATTTAGACCCCCAGATAAACAAAACGCCTTGTAGCATAATTTGCCACAAGGCGTTTGTAACCTTTTTATTGTTAGAGAGTCTATTACTATTAACCTTGGGCAGCTTTTTCTACCTCAGCAGCAAAGTCTTCTTGGCGTTTTTGTAGACCTTCACCCAATTGAAAACGAACAAATCGACGAATGACGATTTTTTCACCAATTTTTGCAACTAAATCGTTAACAATGTCGCCTACCTTTTTCTCTGGCTCGCGGACAAAGGGTTGATCCAACAAACAAATTTCCGCGAAAAACTTCGCTAAGCGACCTTCAACTATTTTTTCGATAACCTGAGGTGGCTTTTTGCCTTGTTCGGCAGCTTGAGCCGTTAGAATTTCTTTTTCTTTAGCGACTTCTTCTGCTGGAACATCCTCACGTGAAACATATTTTGGGCTAGAGGCGGCAATATGCATCGCCACATCTTTAACTAGTGTTTGAAAATCAGCATTTTTTGCTACAAAGTCGGTTTCACTATTTATTTCAACAAGTACGCCGATTTTGCCGCCTGCATGAATGTAGCTGCCGACGGTGCCTTCGCTAGCAATGCGGTGGGCTTTTTTTGCTGAGGCAGCAAGACCTTTAGTACGTAAAAAGTCTACGGCCTTATCAAAATCACCATTAGTTTCAGCTAACGCTTTTTTGCAGTCCATCATACCAGCGCCAGTTTTTTGTCGTAAATCTGCAACTGCTTTTGCACTGATTGCCATATTTAAAGCTCCTTATTTAGGGACACCCCCTAAAGTAAGACTAGGTAGAAGAAGCAGCTTCGTTTTCGCCATTTTCTTCATGACCAGGCGCACGTACTATTTCTACCTTGGGACTACCAGGAGTAGCCTCGCGAGATGATAGAACATCTTTCTTGCTTTGTTTTTCTTTCTCTTCTTCACGACGGCTAGAAAGTGCTTTCTGATAAGCCGCTGCTCCGTCGATACAAGCTTCCGCAGCTTTTTGTACAAAAATACGTATTGAACGCAAAGCATCATCATTGCCAGGTATTACGTAGTCAACTTCATCTGGATCGCAGTTAGTATCGACTAAAGCAATAACTGGAATGCCAAGTTTGCGAGCTTCGGCTACAGCAATATGTTCTTTTTTAGTATCAACAACAAACACAGCACCTGGTAGCTTAGTCATCTCTTTAATACCACCAAGGTTGCGTTCAAGTTTTTGACGCTCACGAGTAAGCATCAAGACTTCATTTTTTGGCAATTTTTGAAAAGTGCCATCGGTTTCCATTTTTTCAATGGATTTCAGGCGTTCAATAGAACCTTTTATTGTACGATAATTAGTTAAAGTACCACCTAGCCAACGGTTATTAACAAAGAATTGACCAGATTTAATTGCTTCTTCTTGCACTACTTCGGCTGCTTGCTTTTTGGTGCCAACGAAAAGTACCCGTTCACCTTTAGTAGTGATTTCATTAAGAAAATGGTATGCCTTAGAAAATAATGGTACGGTTTTTTGCAGATCAATAATGTAAATGCCATTGCGGGCCCCAAAAATATAAGGTTTCATTTTGGGGTTCCAGCGATTGGTTTGATGCCCGAAATGAACACCAGCCTCAAGCATTTCACGCATTGTTAGCTCTGCCATAGTAATCTCCTTGCGGTTGTTAATGTTCGTCCGCTTGCCTTTTAAGTTGACCATTTACCCCGATTTTTTAATTAGCGAGGCACCGCAGGCCAAACCGGCTTTAGCGTGTATAATCCCAAATCCATGCAAAAATCTGCTATTTATGAATTGGGGCGGACCTTATATCATGTTGAGTCGTAAATTGGCAATCATCTGTGCAGATAATGAGGTAATGAAATTTGCATATTGCAAGTTTTGCCTAATAGTCAATGTGAATAATATAATTTTAAAAAAAATAAAGTGGTTAACTTCAAGCTCTGGTATCCTTGTCTTAGTTATTAATTTAAGATTTGTTATTTTGATTGTCTTAGCGGTTGTATTTTGTAGGCTTGCTAGATGGAGGACCATATGTGGGGTCTGCTGAAGATCCGGACTCGTTTGATTATTGGTTTGAGTACTATACTTACTCTAACAATTATAACTGGTGTTGTGGCTAAAATCGCATTGTATAGGGTTACACACACTAGTGATAATATTAATCATGTATCTTTACCGAGACTAAAACAAATATATTCAATAGCAAATATTTTAGAACAGATACACGACTTGTCTTATCTGCAAGTTATAGGTGGCCAAAGTGTGGCAGCAAAGCAAGAAGAAGACCTTAATGCGTTAATAGATAAATATAATGAAGAGATACAGGATTATCACCGATTGCTTAAGACTGCTGAAGAAAAAGATGAAGCAAGCAATCTTGATGATGTCATTAAACAATATCTAAATCAGTCTAGTGCTATGTATGCCACGTATCATAGCGGAAATGATGCAATAGGGCGTGAATTAGCTTTAGGGCCAGTAGCAACTGCCTATCAACGTAGTCATGATTTAATTATGAAGCGACATTTAGATAATCAGAACGCTAGTCTATCAAGTGATATTAGCCAAACAGATAGTACTATCAATGCGGCACATTTCATTGTAAATATTGTTTTGATTATTTGTTTAATTATTGGTGCCGCACTGATTTATATTATTTCGCGCAATGCCATACGACCGCTTTTGCATATAACGCATATCGCCCAGCAAGTTGCCCAAGGTGATTTATCAATCGAAATAAATTCTAAAAACAATGATGAAGCAAGCAAAGCGCTTATGGCGATGAAAGAAATGATCGCAAGCATAACTAATACTTTCAGCCAAATAAATACAGCAGCTAATGCTGTTGCTTCTGCTGCGAATGCGCTTGTTATTACAGCTAACATTGTTTCTGAAGGTACAGCTCAACAAGCAACATCTATAGAAGAAACTACTTCTTCACTTGGACAAATGAGTGCCTGCATTGGACAATCAGCAGAAAGTAGTCGGCAAACTGAAAAAGTAGCATTAAAGGGAGCCAGTGATGCGCATGATAGCGGACAAGCGGTAAGTGAAACAGTTGCGGCGATGAAAGCTATCGCTGATAAGATTTCAATTGTTGAAGAAATAGCCTATCAAACAAATTTATTAGCATTAAATGCTGCTATTGAAGCAGCTCGAGCCGGTGATCAAGGACGCGGTTTTGCGGTCGTTGCATCAGAAGTGCGTAAACTTGCAGAACGCTCACAAGCAGCAGCTAAAGAAATTGGAGCTCTTGCCAGCGATAGCGTTACCGTTGCAGAACGATCGGGTATGCTTATTGGCGAACTTGTACCAGCAATCACTCGCACTGCTGAGTTAGTACAAGAAGTATCAGCATCAAGCCAAGAACAAGCTGCTGCTGTAGCAGAGATAAATCGCGCGATGAACGCTGCTGATGCTGTAACTCAAAGAAATGCTCTAGCGGCTAATGAATTAACCGCAACCGCAAATCAGCTGGCGGCGCATGCCAGTACATTAAATAAAGCTATGACTAACTTTAAGCTAAATGATTCATCGTCAAATATGGTAATGCCAGCGATTAATTCAATGTTGCCAGCTTCTTCTAATATGAATTTAGCATCCAATCGCTCATTACAGCTTAGTAGTAGCGCTAGTGACAATGATGAACATTTTGAGAATTTTTAAACAAACAAATAGGTTTTCGTTGGTTTTTAAAAACAGGTGTCTGACACCTAACTCCCCCGGCAGCGCCTGACTCTTGATCTCATCTCTGTAATTGATCGATTTTATTAGGCTTTACTGGATGCCCTCTTTCGAGGGCATGACGTAGAGAGT
>JAFGEK010000023.1 GCA_016931625.1 Deltaproteobacteria bacterium
ACTCTCTACGTCATGCCCTCGAAAGAGGGCATCCAGTAAAGCCTAATAAAATCGATCAATTACAGAGATGAGATCAAGAGTCAGCGCAAGAGGGAGTTGTGAAAATCGTTCAATATGAGTAATTAGATAGCAATGATTAAAAGAACTTTCATTACGGGCTTGTTTATTATTTTGCCAATATTGGTAACTTATTGGATTTTGGCATTTATTTTTGGTGCGGTTAATGGCACCGTCACCCCAATTTTGACACATTTTATTGAATTTGTTGCTCCAGGTCAGTGGTTACAACATGCTTTTATGGAGTATTTTGCACCGATAGTTAGTTTTATTATCGCGGTATCGGTGATTTATTTAGTTGGTTTAGTTGGTGGTAATGTTTTAGGTCGACAAATCATTAGGTTATTAGAAGCTTTAGTACTGCGCATACCCATGGTGCGTGGTATTTATTCTGCAGTACGGCAATTTTTTGACACCTTTTCACATAACAAAGCTACGGCTTATCGTGGAGTGGTGCTAGTGGAGTTCCCGCGTGCCGGTAGTTGGGCAATGGGTTTACTGACCGGTAGTGCCACCAAAGAAATATCAAAGCATGCACAAAATAATCTAGTAAGTGTATTTATCCCAACTACCCCTAATCCAACGGGGGGATACTTAATTTTTATTCCTGAATCACAAGTAATTCGTTTATCAATATCGGTTGATGATGCGCTAAAAATGATCATTTCATGTGGGGTGCTGACACCAGCTAATTCAAAGTTAGCAAAGTAATTTATATTTTTCTATTGTGTTTTAATTATTAGTGACAAATGGATGCATACTGGTGGTGCTAAGCCAGATAATAACTATAAAAAGGAGCCGACGCGATGACTAAGCTGACGCTTAGCCAACTTTCAAATCTGCTTTTGCGCGCTTGTGATGACCTGCGCGGTAATATGGATCCCTCAGAATATAAATAATATATCTTCGGCATGCTTTTTTTAAAGAGGCTCTCAGATCTCTTTGACCAAGAGCGCGAGCAGCTTGCTAAGAGCCTTAAAAAAAGGGGTATGAGCGCCAACGCTATAGCCAAGCAACTTGAAAATTCTGATCAGTATACTTTCTTTGTCCCAAAGGTATAGATCCGCGCAGCGTCGACGCCATCCAAAAAGAACTTTTGCAACTCTGCCATAGTTCTTTGCAACCATATTACGATATGCTTTCAGCCGTCTATGTTGTCGATGGTCGCACGATTTTAGTGCTATGGGCCCCTGGCGGTGAGACGCGACCCTACAAAGCAAAAGTCAGCCTTGCTAAAGGCACTAAAGATTGGGTTTATTATATTCGCAAGCATTCAAGCACTGTGCTCGCCAAAGGTGCCGACGAGCAAGAGTTGCTTGGGCTTGCTGCCACCGTACCCTTTGATGACCGCTACAATCAAACCGCAGCGCTAGATGATTTATCGCCACGTCTCATTGAAGAATTTTTGCGTGAAGTAAAAAGCGAGCTTGCCACCACGGCATCAAGCCTTACTCTAGAAAACCTCGGGCGACAAATGAGTATTATCGGCGGCTCAACCGAGTCACCGTTCCCTAAAAACGTTGGTTTGCTCTTTTTTAACGAGGCACCGCAGCGCTTTTTTCCGGTAACGCAAATAGATGTTGTTTGGTTTCCTGATGGCGCGGGCGGCGACACCTTTGAAGAAAAAGAGTTTAAGGGCCCACTGGCGCGCATTACTCGCGATGCCATCGATTACATTGATCGCAATTATATTAAAGAGACGGTGGTAAAGCATCCCGACCGCTCTGAGGCCGAGCGTTTTTGGAACTTCCCCCGTATTACCGTTGAAGAAGCGGTGGTTAATGCCGTCTATCATCGCTCTTATGAAATACGTGAACCCGTTGAAGTGCGCATTACTAACGAAGACTTGGTGGTGCTTAGTTTTCCGGGGCCGGATCGCTCGATTCGCATGCAAGATCTACGCGCCGGTAAAGCCGTTAGTCGTCGCTATCGCAACCGCCGCATTGGCGAATTTCTTAAAGAGCTTGACCTCACCGAGGGCCGTTCTACTGGTATACCCAAAATAATGCGCGCTATGCAGCAAAACGGCTCACCACCGCCCGAGTTTGAAAGCGATGATGACCGTACAAGCTTTATCGTGCGGCTGCCGGTGCATGAACGAGTATTGAAATATGAAAATGAGACTAAGGCCCAAGTCACCCAGCAAGTCACCCAGCAAGTCGAAAAAATTGTGTCGGTGGTTGATAAAGAGATGTCGCGATCAGAGTTAATGACGGCGCTAGGTCTTAAAGATAGAATGCACTTTGTGAGTGACTATCTTCAGGCTGCTATTAATGCTGGGATGATTGAGCCGACCATTCCTGATAAACCTACAAGCAGTAAGCAACGTTACCGTCTCACTACCAAAGGTCATACGTTTTTAACAAAGCTAGGCAATAGGTAAGAAGCGATGACTGAATACCTCCACGTCGAAAAACCGTTTCTTGACCAGCTTAAAACACTGGGCTGGACGGTCATCGACCAGGGGCACAACATCATACCTTCTGATCCGGCAGCAAGCCTGCGCACTAACTTTCGTGAGTTGATTCTGCCAACAATTTTTTGCGACTCGGTAAGGTCAATAAACCTCACTGCCGACAACAAAGCGTGGCTTACCGATCGTCAGCTTGATGACTTGCGCGACCAGCTTTTACGCCAGCCCAACCTAACTTTGCTCGAAGCAAATGAGGCGGCGCAAGCCTTGTTTCTTAAAGCCCAGGTTGATCGCGATGAACCAGTGCCTGCGTCGGTTGCTAAAGCGCTACAACGGCCTAATACTTTGCCAAAGGCTTTCATGAATAAGCCCAAAAAGGTGTTAATGGCTGCCGAGCCGCTTGTTCAATATAGTGCGGTGCCATCAAGCAAGACCTTTGGCGTTGTTAATTCATCAGCGCGAATTTTGCTTATGATCGACGAGGCTCATCGTACCCAAGGCTCTGATTTAGGCGAAAACCTGTTTGAAGCATTCCCCAATGCCACCCGCATTGCCTTTACCGGAACGCCACTCATTACCGAACCGCATGGTAGTAAACGTACCGTGAAACGCTTTGGTGAGTATATTGATACATACAAATTGATGGATTCTGTTCGTGATGGTGCCACGTTACAAATCCTCTACGAGGGACGCACCGCCGAAACCGCGCTGAAAGATAAGCATGGTTTTAACAGCAAGTTTGAAGACCTTTTTAAAGAACGTAGCGAAGCCGAACTTAACGCTATTAAAAAGAAATACGGCGCTAGCGGTGATATTCTCGAAGCCGAAAATCGCATTGCAGCCATTGCCATAGACCTTGTTGATCATTACATAGAAAATATTTTACCTGATAGTTTTAAAGCCCAAGTTGTCTGTCACTCAAAGCTCGCGGCAATTCGTTACCAAAAGGCTATTCGCAGTGCACTTAGCGAGCGTCTTGAGCGCGAGAAACAAAAGGCGCACATAAACTGCGAGCTTATTCAACGCATTGAATTTCTTAAAGCTGTGGTGGTTATATCGTCAGACCCAACAAACGAGCCAGCTATGATCACCGCAGCACGTAAAGAAGCTAAGCGCTGCAATGCGATTGAGAATTTTTGCAAACCATTTGATTTTGTTGATCCTGATAAAACATACACAGGCATCGCGTTTCTTATTGTCTGCGATATGCTACTTACCGGGTTTGATGCCCCGGTTAAGCAGGTAATGTATATTGACAAGAAGCTGCGCGAACACAACCTTTTGCAAGCTATCGCACGAGTAAACCGAGTAGCCAAAAATAAAAACAGGGGTTTCATTGTTGACTACATTGGTTTGGCAAATCATTTAACCTTGGCCTTATCTATCTATGCCGATGAAGATGCCCGCGATATTAATGAAGGTTTAAAGAGTATCGCAAGCGAACTGCCGATTTTAGAAGAACGCTATCAACGCTTGTTGCAGCACTTTTTCTCTCTCGGGGTGACGCAGATTGAAGCCTTTGTTAAAGGTACGCTACTGGATGTTAAGAACGAAATAATGGTGCTTCACCTGGCTGTTGGTGCGCTTAAAGATATTAAGCCTAGGGCTGACTTTGAGGTTTACTTTAAAAAGTTTCTTAAGAGTCTAAACCTCATTTTACCGAATCATGCCGGTCAACCATATCGCGGTGCTGCACGCCGATTTGGCTATTTGTTGCACATGGCAAAAGAGCGCTACAAAGACGATTCACTTGATATCAGCGATGCTGGCGAGAAGGTAAAGGCGCTTATCAACGAGCATCTCATTGACCTTGGAATCAATCCTAAAATCCCACCCATCGAACTCTTATCCGACGACTTCATTGCTCACGTGCACAAACATTCACATGGAAATGCCGAAGCCAAGGCGAGCGAGATGGAGCACGCTATTCGCAAACACTGCACGATTCATTTTAATGAAGACCCAGCTTTTTATAAACGGTTGAGTGAAAAACTCGAAAAACTTATTCAAGAACATCGTGACAATTGGCAAGCACTCGCTGAGGGTTACGAGCATCTACGCAATGAGGCCATTGCTGGGCGCACGGAGACAGTCGCAGGCCTAACCAAAGAAGCCACTACTTTTTATGATTATGTTATTCAGCTTGGCTTTGATGATGTTGAGGCTGCCTCTGAGCATAACGAAGCGCTTAAAAAGTTGATGCTACGTATTGTTGAGTTGTTGCAGAACACTATTGATGTAATCGATTTTTGGCAGAAATCGATTGAAGTTAAGAAACTGCGCGGCAACATTGACACCGAAATATTGCTTGCTGATATTCCCGCGCTAAGTGCAAAGCACGAGCGTATTGCCGTAGAGATCGTAAAACTTGCCGAAAAGCGTCACAAGGAGTTGACTAAGTGAGCAACGCGCCGCCGACCAACATTAGCTACGAAATTGTCCGAAGCCAGCGGTCTACCACTGACATCATTATTGAGCGCGATGGCAGTGTGCTGGTACGTGCACCCGAATGGGCAGATGACAAACAGATCGCTGATACTGTTGCCGCCAAATACTACTGGATCTATCAAAGTTTAGCCGAGTGGCGCGATCTCAACGCCTCGCGAGTGCTACGTGAATATAAAAATGGCGAGGGTTTTTTATATTTGGGTCGTGCCTACCGACTCTTGCTTGTTGCTGATCAAGATGAGCCACTTATGCTTAAGGGTGGTCGCTTTACTTTGCGTCGCGATCTTGTTGATCAAGGTGAAATTGCCGCCGCAAAAGTAGCTTTTCGTGACTATTATATTGCGCGAGGTCGTCAACGCCTTTGCCAACGTGTTGAATACTACGCGCCAAAAGTTGGGGTAAGCGCCACTACGGTTGATGTGCGCGAGCTTGGTAACCGTTGGGCATCATGTTCTTCTGCTGGTGCGCTCGTCTTTCATTGGAAGTGCATGATGGCTCCACCTACTATTATTGACTATATTGTTGTTCACGAACTTTGTCATTTTTATCATCGTGATCACACAGATGCTTTTTGGAATGAAGTCGATAAGGTGCTACCAGATTATCATGAGCGCAAAGAGTGGCTACGAATAAATGGTGCTGGGTTAGATGTATAACGGTAGCAAAGTAATTTATATTTTTCTATTGTGTTTTAATTATTAGTGATGTCATATTTATTATATGTTAGCTTGTAGTTATATTTCGCTTACCGCAATAATTTTATCGTCAACCATCACCAGTAACACAACAAGATTTAAGTTAGAGCGACAAACTAATAGTTCTGATTATCAGCTATTTGATCAACTATATAATCGACGCCTAGTAATCCCTTTTAAGTGGCTTACTAAAGAACAAAGTGAATCTGATGATTTGATAGCTCCAGTAGTCGCAGCTGAAAATTTTGCAACAAAAACTAATTGGTTTGCAGCCGGTAATGGGCGCATTGGTATACATTTATCCTCATATGATATTCAAAATGGAGGTAGTTTGCAACTGGCTGAAGGAAGAGTGTTACTGATACGGTATATGTCCGCAGTATAAGCACGGGTAAATGTCCGCGATCAACATGGGCAAGGTGTAGTAGTTTGTCATG
>JAFGEK010000024.1 GCA_016931625.1 Deltaproteobacteria bacterium
ACTCTCTACGTCATGCCCTCGAAAGAGGGCATCCAGTAAAGCCTAATAAAATCGATCAATTACAGAGATGAGATCAAGAGTCAGCCTATTTAGGGGGGTGTCCCTAAATATCTCCCGTCGATCTTCATGAAATCCGCTACGTACGACCGCGTGCTCGCAGAAATCCTGCCTGCGACTTGCCACAAGCAAGCCTCAGCATGATTTTGCTGCGCGCGCGGCCATAGTTTACGCGGCTTTCATGAATTTCTTAAGTCCAACATTTAGGGACACCCCCTATGTACATTTTGTGGCAGAGTTGACATGAAGCCATTGCAAAACTCGCTTGAACATGAAAAACCATATACTGCATGCTTAAACGACTTGTCCTTTTAATTATTAGTACTGCAAGCTTTGCTCTTATTGCAGCACTGATTTTGCGTACAAACGCGATGCGTCAAGGGCAGTCCCTCAGTCGCTCTCTGCAAACTCTTGAAGCATCCGCGCGCCATCTTGAGAAATCTATTGATGACCTTGGTAAAAATACCATGGATGCCGCCATGCGTTTGGCGTTATCACCAAATCTGGTTGCTGATCTAAATCAATATAATACCGCTAAAACATCTGCTGTTAATGCTCGTAATGTCATGCCTGCAGCTCGCACTCGTCTTGAAGGATTCGCAGCCAAATTGCGCCATCAGATCGAAGATTTTCGCAGTAGTGAAAATAATATTGATGCAGTAGTATTAATAAATGCAAATGGAGAAGTGCTATTATCTGATTCAAAATTACTGCCTCTTGGCTCTCAAATAGATATTCCTGTTGCCGCTAAAAAAATTAATCCTAACTCAATAACCAAAATAACTCCCGACATAACAATACCAAAAAACGCTGATATAACTAAAAACAAGAAAAACGCTAATTCTTCACCAGCAGTATATCTTGCGCAAAATACTTTTAGTAATACCATGGGACGCACCACGGTTTTTTATAAAGGTAATGTCTTCTCTATCGGTGCAGCACCAATACGTACAAAAAGTAAAATTATTGGTGTTATTTTAACTGAACAGCGTATTGATACCCTACCAAAGCCAGTTTTGGGTGAAGCGTTTGTTGTGCAATCGGGCAAAGCTATTATTGGTTCTATACCTGCTCAAGTAAAACTGCCGAAAACGATTCCACAAAGACCTTTTGTAATACAGGCTAATGCAAATGCTCCATTACTAATTTTTGATTCATTACAACAGCAAGCCCTAATTGCATCCATAAATCCTGTTGGAGAAATTAAACCAGGACGTTGGGCATTGAGCTTTAATATTCCCAATATGGTGGATGCTACTGGTCTGATTACAGTTGATCTTTCTGCTCGCTATAACGAAAGCGCTTTTATTGAACGTTTGGTGCTTGGTTTTTTAGGAGCTACCTGGATAATTCATATCATTATTTTATTGCTTGTAGGTATACGTATACAAAATGGTATTAGGCGTATTGAGAATATACTTGATACTGCCCCCGATACCGCCACTGCAGCTCAAGAACTTGAAACACAACATTTTGCTCACGAATTATCTAGTCTTATTAATACGATACACGCATTACTGTCAAAACTGCGCACTGGTGGTTCAAAAGAACCACTTTCGATATTGGATCAAGAGGCGCCAACAATTCTTGTAGAAAGACCAAATTTTACTAACAAAACTGCAGCTAGTCACGAAAATGCCGTGTTTGATTTCGACTCTGGATCTGCCTCTAATCAATCTGCCATCAATAATGTTTCTCCAGATTTAAATTCAGAAGCAAATAGCTCTCAATGGGATAACCAAAGCAATGAAATAAATCAAAACCTCATGGCTATTCAAAATGCTACCGCTTTACAAACGACTAATGATGAAGAAGCCGAAATTTCTGAAAACAGTAAGGATTATAATAATATTTCTGAAAATGAAACCTCTTTGCCAAATGTTAAAGCGCAAGCAACTGAGGACAGCGAGCCACCATTTTTAGACGCTGAACCGCTTGAGGCCGAACCTATTGATGATGAAGAACTGGTTGATGATAAAGAACTAGAAAAAGATGAAAAAATTATTGCTAAAGAGCAAAAATCAACATCTTTTCCCAAAGCACCAACCCCACCACCGACTCTGCTTTCTCCGACAGCTGTTAAACCCCAAAACGATGATCCTTCTATAAAACATCAATCCATAATGTCTTCTGAGGCAGATACTGCTATTTTTACAGTGCCAAATAAAAAGGCTAATGTAACTATTGAAAAAACCGATAGTTCTGCAAGCATAGCATCAGATGTTGCTCAATCGCCAACATCATCTCCTGCATTCATTTCTGAAGAAAGCTTTGAACAACATTTTAAAGAAACCTATAAAGAATTCTTGCGTATACGCGAGACAACAGGTGAAAGCGGATCTTTATCCTATGAAAAATTCCGTATCCGCTTAATAGAAAGCCGAGAATTGGTGGTTTCACGTCATCGCTGCAATGATGTACGATTTCATGTGTACATCAAAAATAATAAAGCAGCTATTAAAGCCACTCCTGTTACCTAAAACTATAACTATCACTAGAAAAACTGTAATTTTTAATTACCTGTAACTTGCCACTCTATCTTTAGTCGCCTACGATACTTGTATGACACGTCTGCAAAAGCTTTTTATTTTATTAATATTCACCGCCGCTAGCATACTTACTATTCATACCTTTTTTGCTGCTGATGGGTGGCCTAGACGTAGCACTGCTCGACGAGATCTAAAAAGTCTCGATGAGGATAGCGAAACTGTACGTGAACAAATACAAGTTTTACGCCAACAAATAAATGGATTGCGCGAGCGTAATGATGTGCAAGAGCATGTAGTACGCGATGAGCTAGGCTATGGAAATGTTAACGACATCATAGTGAATATTAAAGATGTCGATAAGGTAAGAAGCAAACCGTGAAAATCGATCGTTACGAATTAGAACAACAGCTCACAAAAAACATCGAAACTACTGCCTATCGTGCATTTGATCCTCGGTTAAAACGAGAGGTATTAATAAAACTATTTACTGCGGCAGAGAACAACAATAATAATTTTCAAGTTGAAGCTAAGTCACTTACAACTCTAAACCATCCAAGCATCATTAAAATATACGATTTTGGTATTAGTAATGATGACGTACCTTATTTAGTAACCGAATATATTCAGGGCATAAATTTAGCTCAGTTATTAGAACGTAATGGTCTATTTCCTGAATCTGTAATACTCGCCATAGGCCTTGAAGTATCATCAGCACTTGCCCATGCACATGCGCATAGCATAATTCACCGCTCAATCAATCCACAAAACATACTTTTAGAACGAGGTAGATTAGTAATAACAGATTTTAGTACGGCTCTCTGCGCAGCAAATACGGACATCATTAGTAGATCTAACGATACCAAGCCAAAAACAAATAAAATTTCAGGTTTTCTTTCTCCAGAGCAGCTAGCAAAGCATAAAATAGATAGTCGTGCTGATATTTTTTCAGTTGGTACTCTCTTGTATTTTCTCGCAACGAATAACTTACCCTATCGCATTTCTGAAACAATAAATTTATTCCAACAATTTATTAACCATAAACCAGAGGCATTACGAACTCTACGACCAGAATTCTGTCGTGATCTAACGTCATTAATTCATCGCGCTTTAGAACCCAAACCTGAAAATCGCCCACAAAAGGCAACATTGTTAAAACAAGCTCTGCAACGCCTGCTTGAATATCGCAAATTTACCGATGCACGTGAAATCTTAGCGTTATACGAAAAAAATCCTTCATTAACGCAATTACATTTATCTAATCATAGCCGTGACGATTACGAAGATGAAGATGACAATTTAAAACCGCCAAAATATGGTCCGTTATTTTTATTGATCGCTATTGCATTATTAATCGTCACGGCGCTTTTTTTTGGGTACTGCTAGCGGGCCGCTCTCTTAATGGGCGAAAAAATTAAGCTTGGTGCGGTAATACATCAAACCCTTCGTCACGAAAATGTGTATCTAAGGTAAGGGCAGTAATAATTTTATTTTCACGCATTACTAAAAAACTTACGGAATCAACTAAGCTTGGTCCTTTGCGGGTCTTTTGTGCCGTTAATTGAAAGGCACGAGTATGTATAGCTTGCTACTCTAGCTGCAGCATCAATTAAGGGCGTGCTGGCCATGGGGTCAAATGCCGGTATGAGACCCATGCGTTTATTCGGACAAGTAAGCACGCAATAATCATGAGCAGTATATTAAAGCGCCAAAGAACATTTATGGCTTTAATCTTCATGCAGGCAGTCGTGCTAGTTCTAATGATAAAAAGGGCCACGAAAGATTATGCCGCTATCTTTTGCGCCCGCCATTATCTAATGATCGCTTAACTTCTACTACCGACGGAAAATATCGCATTACATTAAAGCGAGCATGGAATGACGGCAGTGTGCCGCGGCAAGCGGCAGGGAGGTACAAAATGTCTTAAGTAAATCTCTGTCGTTAGCTGCGTGAACGATGAGGGTAGGCC
>JAFGEK010000025.1 GCA_016931625.1 Deltaproteobacteria bacterium
ACTCTCTACGTCATGCCCTCGAAAGAGGGCATCCAGTAAAGCCTAATAAAATCGATCAATTACAGAGATGAGATCAAGAGTCAGCAGGGTGGTGGGTCGGGAATTAAGCAATGTTAATGTTAATAATATTACGGTCTGCTGCCAGAACTCGGTATCTTGCTTTTAAGCGATTCAAATAACTCAAGATCAATATATTTATTTAATGTCACATGATTTTTATATCTATAAAACTGATATGAAATATCGATGGTGTGCTCTTTACCATCACTAGTAATTAGTTTCTTGTTAGCGATTTTATAATTTTTATTGGTAGCAAGTGTATTATTTACAAATTTGGCGAGTAATATAGACAAGTTGTCCGCGGATGGGTGGTAAGCATATAAAAGATTATCTCCTATTTTGCTTATAATAGATAGCGCCTTACCTTGACTATCTACTTCAACTACTAAACCTGAAGTAGCGGTGAAATAATTACCATCGATAATTATATATTGAACAAAACAATCATATAAACAAATTTTATCTTTTGCGAGGACAGGAGCTAAATCGCCAAGGTTTATCCGCTCGATAATATCATCGGCTACTATATTATCCCAGTACGGCAGACCCATAATATACGATGCATAATTACCGGGATCGGTAGGGTCACCTTGAAGTTTATGAAAAATTAATGAATGAGCATTATATGCCTTACTAGCAATATTATGTTGATGCATCTCGCTAAATAATTGCGACTCTTTACGCTTAAAATCAAGCATCTTACTTACTTTTTGGGAGGCAAAAACATTAGAAGGAAAGTATTCATTGATAATTGCAATATTTTTTAACGCATATATTGGTGTATCAGTAAATGGAAATTCTCCTCGTAGTGGATCTTCTGTTGGGCTAAGTTTGGCAATATGGTCTCCGGGTGGAACTATATACTTTTTCGGAACCGCCAAAAATTTAGGTTTTTCTATAGATAGCTCACGTATACATTTTCCATAACTGCCATTGGGATTTAATATATAAAATTTATATGTATTAGATTCGATGCTAAAAGGATAAAACTTACCCGAAATAAAGGGACCGAGTTTAAAACTCTTTCGGTGTGTATCTAACTCAATGTCCCCAGCATATTGCAATGCCAAACCGGAAAACGCGTTACGCAGAGAGCCGTCTACGTAAGGTACGGCAAAATCTCTATATGCCTGTAGCTTTTCTACTAGCTCACTGCTGCTTGCCTTCTGCTTTGCAAGACCGATTTCTTTAAACAGATGTGGAGCGATGGCCATGGGCCCATAGGTTTTAAGTGGGTTTTGCTTTTTATATAGTATAGAAGCTAATCTGGCTGCCTCAGTATGCGTAATGCCATTTTGTACAATCGGTTCCACTAGATCGGGTGGTACACCGGCTTTAACCAGAAAACTCGATAAATCAATGGGAGGATTATAAGGTGTTGCTGTTTCAGTAGTTTTTGAGCTTTGATTAGTAGCTTTTGTAGAATTGAAAGCAATGAGATTTACACCATTTTGATTATCTTTTATTACAAATCCATATTCTTTTTTGTCGTGTTTAGCTGACGTGTATTTTTTAGTATCGGCCAGCGTAAGCGTAACCTCGCAAGAATCGTTATCGTTTATATAATTAACAGCATTGCCACTTAAGATATTTGGCGCTTTGTTAGCAATTACGACAGTGTTATTAGGGGCTAGTTCTTTTTTATGGCTCGCTGATAACGATACTTTTTTTATACTTCCGTCAGTGGTTAACACCATCGCTACCCTCACTCTTATTTAACTGCAAATTAATCATTTATTATTTATATTAGCAATGAATAGCTACTTAGCAAAGCCTATCCGT
The DNA here is from genome assembly GCA_016931625.1 of Deltaproteobacteria bacterium. Lineage (NCBI taxonomy): Bacteria > Pseudomonadati > Myxococcota > Myxococcia > Deltaproteobacteria bacterium. The sequence continues at coordinate 1,843 of JAFGEK010000025.1, forward strand.
CTATCTTTTACCAGCATGAGCCGTATCTGGCACTTGGTTACTAGACAGATTAAAAGCATCACCAATAGCTATTGCGCGACCCGCAACCCAAGACGCAGCGCTCATTGCACTTTTTCCTGCTGGTTTTACGGTATCTAAAACAAGCACACCTCTTTTACATGCAACCGCAACGCCGGCTGAATTTGCCGCTACTACATGTCCAGTTTCACCTTGACCATCTAAAGCATGGGCAGCAAGCACTTGAATGCGCTCGTTTTTTCGCGTAATGAAAGCTAACGGCCAGGGAATTAATGCTCTAACTTGACGAGCCAGTTCGTTTGCATCTTTGGTAAAATCAAGCCATCCATCATTTTTATTTAACAACTTGGCATAAGAAACACCTTCAATAGCTTGTGGTGATGGCAACAATTGCTTTGATATAATTTTTGGCAACACTTCAATTAGCAAATCAGCGCCAAGTTTGGCTAATTTCTCAGCGAGGGTATGTCCCGTTTCATTTTCATCTATTTTAATTGCTCGCATTGCATAAACCGGCCCGGTATCTAAGCCTTCGTCCATATGCATAATGCTGACCCCACCTTCTGTATCACCATGCAAAATTGTATGGGCAATAGGTGAGGCTCCACGAAAACGCGGTAATAATGACGCATGAACATTGATGCAACCTAATGATGGCAGATTTAAAATGCTAGTAGGCAAAATACGACCATAGGCAGCAACAATAATAAGCTCAGGTGATAATGCTTGTATCTGCGCCGAGGTTTCTGTTGTTTTCATTTTGATTGGTTGTAAAACCGGCAAATTATGCTGCTGTGCAATTATTTTAACTGGTGGAGGGGTTATTTTTTTGCCGCGACCCGCAGGTTTATCAGGTTGGGTAACTACGCCTGTTACTTCAACCAGATTTTTATACTCAAGCAATACCTTTAATATAGTCCCAGCTAAATCGGGACTACCCATAAAAACTACTTTGGTAATAGAATTTTTTAAGGTCATAAAGGCTAGATAGCTATTATATCATCGCTTTGCTACTAACATTTGTTGATTCTTTTTCAGATAAACGCTTCATTTTACGACGAATAACATCTCGTTTTAATTTTGAGAGGTAATCAACAAAAACTCGCCCATTAAGATGATCAGTCTCATGTTGTAGAGCAACTGCAAATAACCCATGAGCTTCAATTTCTAATGGGTTACCATTCACATCGATAGCACTTACCCAAACGTGTTCATTGCGTTTTACTTCTTCACTGATTCCCGGTACTGACAAACAACCCTCTTCCCAAATAATTTCGCCTTCTGATTTTATAATTTCAGGATTTATTAAAGCTACCGGACCAGTAAAATTCCAACTTTCTAATTCTTGATGCACTTCGTCGTCATCTTGAGACTGATTTTTAGGATCTAAATCGATAATAATAACCCGTTTTGTTACGCCTATCTGATTTGCCGCTAAACCGATACCGTTATATTTATACATAGTCTCAAACATGTCAGAAACCATGGTCTTAATACTGGCATCGACTTCCTTTACTTCATTAGCTTTTTGTAAAAGCACAGGGTCAGGCCATATGCAGATTTGGCGGACAGCCATGTAATTTAATCCTCCATATAAAAACACAATAATTATCTATAATTAAATGTCAACAGAGATTACTTACTGTGTAACATAGCAATAACGTAAATCTATTAACCTAACTATATGAATAAATTGACGGTTTGACGGTTTGACTAGATCATATGGTCATTAACTCAAACATTTTAACCATAGCGTCAAAATCACGGTCGCTATGAAGCAGCGTCTTAATTTTAGCAAAAGGAGCACAAGAGGCCTTAACTCTAATTTAAAATAATTAAGGCCTCTTATCACCTCAGCTCCTTTAGCAACTCTTTCAATATTTAGTTTGGAATTATAATAAGTGTACGTATCCGCCCAGTAAGACCGTCAGTAACTTCAAAGCTTGACTCAATATCTCCTTCGTCGCTTAACCCAACGTCTATAGTACCGAAACGATATGTATTTGTTGGAAAATATAATGAATCAAACATTAAGCGATTTTGATTATTTGGACTTGGCGAAACATTATAAACTTCGTATTCTTCAAGAAGAACTCGATGTTGAACCGTTAATTCATCATTAACCCTAGAAAGGCGTGCTTCATTAAAAAGATAGCGCCCAGTTTTAAAACTACTATAATAAACAACGGTATCACCATCTCTTTCTTGCAACCAGAAATTGATAGCGTCTTCATCTAAACCAGAGATTAATACTGGTAAATTTTCAGAAACATTATCAACTTTGGGATCAATATAAGCCATGCCACGTACAGATCGGGTCCATTGCCCGTTACTCTCTGATGGAGTATTGCAATTAACCCACTGTACTTGCCAATCTGGTTTAAATACTACACCTGCTGCCACCTCTTCATCAGTTAGCGTTGAAGAGGCACTAACTAAACAGGCAGAACCTGAAACATTGTCGTACCATTTAGAATTTGCATACCAGTCACCGCCCGCAAGATTACATTCTTCATATGTTGGATAATAATCATTAGCTTCACACCAGCCTTCGTTTATCCACTGAAAGCTTTTAGCTATGCATGATGTTTTGTCATCTTTTGGATCAAGCGAGGAACAATGCGGACCATGTATTTCAACATTGCACTTAAATTCACCACCAAGTTTACGTTGTAATTCACCTAAAATGAAAACTTCGCCCTGTGCGCCTTGTTCAAGTCGAGTAATACCTGAACCGCCGATAAATACTTTGCCATCTGTTTCACAGCGCTCTTTTTTAATCATACGTAAAGCAAGACTTGGTTGCGGTTCATTATTACCATCAATGTCGCGCGCATCTACCCAACCCCAAAAATCATTAAGGCATTTTGATAACCTAGTGGCACGTTTATCAGGATCTGAAATTGAGGGGTCGTAACGATATAAACATGCAGATTCCCAACTCGGTAAACCATTTGAGGTATCTGGGTCGGGTCCGTAAAATAGAATTCTCTCAGCATCCTCATCATCTGGATCTATTTCGCTAGTAAAAGCATACTCCCACCAATTACGACTAATTTCGATAAGTCGATTTTCTGAAGAAATGTAGCGGAAAAAGCTGGTACCACTACAATCATTATCAACTTTAGTGGTGCCTGTATAAAAGATACTGCCCGCGGGAGTAACTTCAACATTTCTCCAACAAATGTTGGCATTAACTACTTCGGTAAGAGCTTTGGTATTTGGATCATATGAGTAGAATAAATCTTGATCTGTTCCACTTATATGAGCGGGAAAGTAAAGTTTACCGTTTTTATCAAACTGCATTACTAATCCCTGACGCCAGGTTGGGATCTCAAAATCAGTAGTCAAGCACTCTAAATTACTGGGAGCCATTGGGACTACTGATTCACCTATAAGTGCCTCTGCTAAATTTAACTCCGCTTTAAAAAGCTGACAGGTAAATGGACTTGAGGGGCTCCAAGGATCAAGACCATTGGGATCATCGACTAGACGGAAAATAAATGGATATTCAAAAAGCACATAAACTTCACCTGTAGGAGACAAACCAACTGCTGCTACGCGAGGTCTTGTTGGTGGTGGTCCCATTTGTTCTTTTTCTTGGTCACTCAATTTATCCATGCCTTCTGGTTGTGCTTCTACGATGGCATCTGCAAGCTCACCATCAGTTTCAATTTTTACCATGTTTGATTCATCTTGATTATCTTGCGCTTCAACAAACCTGGTCGCTTGGTTAACTAGGACAATACCAGTCTTAAGATTGGCGCTAGTATTACTTTGGGTTACTTTATTTGATTGATCGGTAATAGCTAAATTTGCAGCATTAGCTAAATCTATTGAAAATGCTAAAGGGCGTTGACCAAAATGGCCATCTTCTGGCTTCATATTTTCATCGTTGTGGCCACAACCTGCACTTATTAAAAAACTTAAACTAAAAATGTAAATGAAAGATCTTCGACACCAATTATACATGGTTCCACTCCTTGGCGTATCAATTTTGCTGTCCCTTTAATTAGGTAAAATAAAAGCGTCGCATAAATGATGCCAAGTTGTAAAAATATGTATGCTGATATACTGAAATATAATGAGGATATGAATAAAAACTTATTTACCTATTTAAAGTTCAATAAAACCGGGATTAAAACATATTCCCTAGGGATTCGTTATTGCACATGTAATATGATAATAATTGTAATAATTGGCTAACAACTCTCAAATAAAATCAAGGTAATTTTTACCCACGCGGTGGATTTTACCCATTGTACTTTGTGTTGTTTATATTTAATTTATGCTCTAGTTAATACTAATGCCAACTTCCATGCAATTTCCGATACGGTGTTTTCATCTTGCAGAGAAAATTCACCTGCATCAGCACGGTCAGAAACACTCAATACTCCAATAGAAGTATTTTCATGCTTGATTGGTTGAGCAATAAATGACGGGGTAGCATATTGACCTGCTCTTGGCAGACGCGACAGATGCTCGGGAATATTTTTATTACTAATAGCTTCGCCATTTTGAAATACCCAACCAGCAATTGTGTTGCTTAGCGAAATTTCAGTACCTAAAGTATGTTTTGGTAAACCGACACTTGCAACTAGCACTAGGTGAGAATTTCTCTCAAGCATTAGTGAGCATCGACTTACACCTATCTCACGCACAGCTTCGTGCAAAACAACATCTAAAAAGTGATCAACATCAACAATAGACATGGCACTGGCATCAAGTACCCCTATTCCTTGCTGAGTATCTATAATATCTTCTAAATTACGCAGACGGGTTATGGCTGATTCATGCTCAAATATAGCCTGACGTACTGCAAGCAAGGCCGTAATTACAAGGACAAAAACGGCTCCCGCCAATGAAGGCATGGGCAATAACGAAGTATCAGAGGCAGTGAAGCCATCGTATATTAATAATAATGCCAATAGGATAACACTAGCAAAGACTGGCACGGTATATGGTTCTTGGCGTCTTGCTGCTTGCGCTAACAAATAAGCGGCATAGAGAGAAACCACTAGGGCAGCCACTAAAACTGCTGGTGCTGCCGCTAAAAAAACCACCGATTCTGGAACTAATAGTATTGCCGCAATTAAAACTAACAACGCCTTTCGTCCCCATTTTACATGGGTGGCGCCTAATTCATCATATCGAGTTGCAAATAAACTTGCCGCACAATAAACTGCTATAGTTGCGCCTATCATCGGCAAACGCAAAGTTAACTCAAGTACTGGCGATATTATATTAAGAATAGATGTCCCTCCTAAAAGAGCCGTAGCTAAGCCTACCCCAGTACCTGCAAGCCATAGTGATTCTCGGCTAGCCCAACGACCACGCACCGTTAGTAATTGTGCCAACCCGATAAATAAAGCCAAACTTGCCAGTAAAAAATGAATAGCCGGAACACCTTTTTGTGACCACTCTGTGCTTTGATAGATTGTTGCTGGTGCGCCTAAGATTAATGGCCCGCTAACTATGCCACTGGCCCATGTTGGATCAAGCATACGAATAGCAATAACATTATCTCCGGCACGCCATAAAGTCGCTGGTATAAGAGCGACTAGTGGCATAAAACGATCACCGCCAGTAGGCCGCGAACCAAAATGACCTTGCCTACTAACTATTACACCATTGATAAATAATTCAACGACTTCACGCGCGCTACCAATAGCAATAGCAAAATCATGGCCTAACGCTTTTTCGTCTAGGCGCACATGATGTCGATACCAAGCAAAACCTTGCCAACGAAAACGCCAAGGTAAATGTGCCGTAGGAATTTGCCTTTTTTCCCAATTGGCATCATCGAAATCGGGATGAGAAAAGCCAGGATTATCCCCTGCATGAAAAAGCCAAAAACCCTCAAGATTTAATACATCGGTAGGGTCGGTAATATCTGCAGGAATATTCGGTAAAGAGGCAGGCGCTGGAGTGAGATTTGTCGCAAATGCCGTTTCATAAACACTACACAACAACAAAACTATTAGCGATAATGAAAATACTATCAGTCTCTTGCTCATGGCCTTAATTGGCATAAATGATCACTTACCGAGAATACTCTCGACTGCACGACGCGCTTGTAGAGCGCCGCAACCTTTAGAGCCTGCGATACGTCTAAGTGGCTTTATCGCTCGCTCGTCATATTCAGAAACTAATCGCGAGATTGCGTCTAAACGAGATTTACAATTAGTGCTTTTAAGTTGTTCAAGCGCTAATGTTACCCAATCAATATCTTGACCAGCACCCAGTTTTTCAAGACGAGAAGCGATAATCATTCGCGTTTTAATATCATAATTTTTATCACTTAATGCTTTAGTTAAAGATGGCACCGCATTTTGTTTTAAATAATTCTCAACCACATATTCGGCCACCCGACGTGCCATCGGATCACGATAAGTGTGCGCAATATATTGAGACACTTCAACGCGATTAGCTAGTGCTGGATTTAGTTTTAAGGCATTAGCTATATCATCTGCAGCACCAGCAATATCTTTATTACCACCAATTAAATATGCACTGCGTAGCAACAACGCCTCTGCATCGCGACTATCAGACTTGATTAATGCATCAAGCTCTTTAGCAACAAAAGCAGTATTGCCTTTTTCAATCAGCAAAGCTATTGCTTTACGACGTAATCTTCGTGATTGCATATATTCTTCAGTAGTACTTATAGGAATATCAACTGCTGCTGCTAATGCTTGTTTAGGCAAACCTTTTTCGATTGCGCTTTGCATCCTTGCCAAGACGGCAGAATAATCAGCACCTGGGCGATAACGAAGATATGAGGCCCCTGCTACCCCTGCAATAACTAAAGCCCACATTGCCATATAGGCTCGCCGCACCCAACGCATACGACGCCAATGTCCGAGTTCGGTACCACCAAAAGGTAGTCCAGTTACTGAAACTTGAGTATCGGTTTCTGGCGTATCATTAGTTTCAACGTGTGCAAAAGCACGAGCCCGATAAACTGTAATAGGTTCAGGAATCCCCTTAAGTTCAAAATCACCCACTCGTTCGCTATATAATTGCGAACGATTCATGGTTAAATATATTGCCTCAGAGAAATAAATTTCATCTGCTGGTGTAATGCTTTCTATACGTGAGGCAATATTTACCGGCTCACCAAAAACATCTCCGCGATGCACCCTTACTTCGCCAATATTCATGGCGATACGAATATGAATCGCTTGGTCTGCGCGTGCTGAAGCATTATACTGATGTAATCTATCTTGAACGGCTGTGGCGCAACGTACCGCCTCGGTTGGCGAACGAAAGACGATCATATAAGCGTCGCCTATCGATTTGACCACTCTGCCACTATAACCGCGTACAACCGGCGCAATAATGCGATCGATGCGCCGCAGCATATGTTCATTTTCACGATGAGATTGCGTTGAAGTGGCAGCGGTATAGCCCTTAATATCAGTAAAAACTATAGAAAGAATTTCGGTACGCATAAGAAATCAATACCGTTGCTAATGCCAGTCAACGCCACTACCAAGTTAAATGAAAATTACAACCCTAGTATCCACTGCTATGGCTATAGAACGCCAGTTTTTTACTGCTATGTTTAGGAGCTATCCTTATTTATAAAACTTTTTAAGATCCTTATAAACAATTTTTCGCTTCAATAAATAAAAACTATTCCTATTTTTCTTAATGAACTCCCCCAAAAACGCTTATGCTTTATATATGATTTGGTTTTTTCTGGTATTGGCGCTGGGTGCAATCGCCGTTTGGAGCCGATATAAAAATATTATGTGGGCCCATTTTTTTACCAAACCTGCGACTATTTCCATTATTATTACTGCTACATTAATTTATCCGTCTTATTTAAACACCTTTGCTCATAAAATCTTTATTACAGGGTTACTGTTATCTTTAGCAGGGGACATTGTATTAATGATGCCGCGAAGAAATCTTATTTTAGGACTTATTTTATTTTTGTTCGCTCATTTTGTTTATATTGCGGCATTTACTTATGATACCGCTTGGCGTTGGTTGCACCTCTGTTGGTTTTTAATTCCTGTTTGTATTGCAATCCTGTTTTTGCAGCGTTTATGGTCGCATCTATCTTCAACCTTCAAAATTGCGATATCTATTTATTCTCTAGCTTTAGCCATGGTGAGTTGGCGTCTTCTGATTCGCTATGATCAAATTGCAATCCTAGGTTTTATGCCATGGTTGTTAGGGGTAATGGGCGCCTTAGCTTTTATGTTGGCTGACGGCCTGTTAGCAATTCGCCATTTCGCTCATGCTAAACCACCTTATGCTTTAGAATTGGGATCGTATTTTAGCGCCCAGTTATTTATTGCCGCGAGTACTTGGCAATTTTCTTTTTAACAAATTCGCACTTAGCCTAAAAAATCAACCGCACTATTAAGTCATTAAAAGTTTATAAGTTATTGACCTTCACTATTGTAAATAGGTAGATGCAAACTTAAGGACCACGTACTTAAAAATTACGGTCTGAAACGTTAGCCTTTTTTAGTTAGGGACACCCCCTAGTTAATAGCGTTTTTTAAAAAGGTTCAAACTATTTTTGCTAAGGAGCGAAGGATGATGCCGCAAAACATAATTGTTGCAGGTAAAAGTGGTGCGGGTAAGCAACCACGCATTGATGTCTTGCTTAACGAATATAAGTTAAAGCAACTCTCAACTGGCAATATTTTTCGTGAATATTTAGGGGCATACAAACAAATTCGCGATCAAGTTGACAAAACCAGTATACTTTTTCAAAACGGCAAATTTGCTTTAGATCAAGAAATTGGCACTGCGCTGCGTGAGTCCGCTGCCGCTGCTCAAGTAAAATTAGAAGCCGCGGTGCTTGGTTTTAAAGCAGCCCAATACGTAGATCGTGGCAAATTTGTTCCCGACAATATTACCAACGATTTATTAGCAGCAGCCTTTAATGCTGAAGGTGGTAAAGGCTTAGTGCTTGATGGATATCCACGCACCCCTGATCAGTCGGCCTTTTTAATCGATCTAGTTAAAAAAACCGGTACCAAAATTGACCTCGTTTTAATAGTCGATAATGAAGATGAGGCTATTGTTGCTAGAACCATAGGCCGTCGTATTTGCCCCAATAAAAGCTGCGGTAAAGTATTTCACTTAGAATTTAAACCACCAACACCAGATGGCAAATGTACAGTCTGTGGCACCGAAGTTATTTTGCGTTCAGATGACACTGAAGAAAAAATTCGCACTCGTCTTGAAGAATTTCAACAAAAGGCATTGCCTGCTATCGCAGTATTAACTAAAGCAGGTATACCCAGCGTGCATGTGCCTGGTAATCTGCCGGTGTTTACTGATGAAGCTGTACGTGAAAGCGTTATGAGTGCTATTAAACCTGTATTAGGTTAATATTGGCTGACGATTTTATTTAATCTTTTACATAAATCACCGTTATCCACAATCTAGCATCGTTCGGTTGCAAACGTATGACGCCAATCCCTACCCGTTCATAGCACAACCTTAAATCATCTGAATGAGTAACTATGTCTATGTTGGTGCCCATAAAAGAGTTCACACTTATACTATAACCAATTAATTGCTGTTTAATCTCTGTTACTATCTCTTCACCATCACGACCATTAGCAACAGCACTGCAATGTAAACGAGCTAAACGCGATAGCTCTTCATCAAAAGTTAAAGCATTAAGTCCAAGGCGTAAACGTTTTACATTGATGCGGCTAAGCGTACGTGTAGCTAACTCTTTACTATCACCTTCATCAGCTCGCCGTACCAATACGAGCACCGCCAATATCTGGGAATTCGCAGTGAGTTGTATTCCAATACCCATTGCATCAACATCAGGATCAAGCAAATTTGCCCGATGCGCAGGACTAGCTAACCATTGTTGCAAAACCTCTTCAACACTATTAGCTCTAGCTAAATTCTCAAGCGCACGTGAAACCAATATTTGGCGTTGCGCCAATCGCTGCGCTAAATCCCCATAATGAGGTGATACGTGAGCAAAAAAATTATGAGTTTTCATATCAACTGCATGTGCATTAGCCACTTCATCAAGAGAAATATTTGCTGCAGGCAATACCACTCCTACAGCTTCACGGCTACCCAATATTAAAGCCAATAATTGCGCTTTGCGTTCTTGTATAGAAAACTTTTGATTATCTTTATATTCATTAACAACGCGATGAATTTTTTTTGCATCAATATTTTGTTCTATTCCTATAAGAAACTGCGAAGCAATTTCGGGACCAAGAGCACGATCAATAAGGATCTGCACATTGAGTATCCCTTTTTGATAACCAGCATGAATTGTAGTTGCAAATTGCCGCTTAGTTAAAGTTAACTTACGTCGTTGTACGGTTCCATCAGGCAAACCTAAAGCGATAATAATTTTAGTATAACTATCACTGGCAGCTACAACAACTCTTCCAGCTAGATTAATTTGTTGTCCTCTTTTCACTACTGCTGGCATAGGTAACAATCGTACCATCCGCTTTGCTACTAAAATCATAACTATACGTTCATTGCCTGAAACAATTGCACCTACACCGAAACATGTAGGTGATAATGATGCAAACCGAGATTTTAATTCATCAGCAATTATTTGATCGACATTATGCGATAATGGTGTTCGCAATGCTATCGCCGCTAAACCAGCATCGGTGAATCCTAAATGATAACTTTTGATTTTTAGCGCTTCTAAATCAATTCGTTCTTGTGGGTTTCTTGGTACATCATTTAATGCGCTTTGCGCTACTAATGATAAACGCGCGTCATAACTTAACGACAAATCACGCGTTTTGCCCCAATTTTTAATTATTTGTGAAATTCGCTTTTCAAATGGTCGCAGCTTTGGTGGTGGTACCCAGCGCTCATAACTTAATAAAGTAGAATGGTGACACTCGCTACTATCACTTTGCTCACAAGGTTTAGCCAAGTTGCCAGCAAATATCGTCCCAACTATCAACAATAATTCATACAACGCTGGCACTTGATTATCTCGTTTTTACTAATGATATGTTTCACGTACTTCTATTGCACCTAAATCTAATTTATTAAGTTCGGTTTTAAAGGTGTTGTAATCACCAACTATTACTAATGACAAGTTATCTATAGCTAAATGCTCTTTGGCAGCAGATTGTACTGCATTTAGATCTATCTCATTAATCATCTTAGACAAATCATTATAATAAGTAAGTTTAAAATCATAAAGATATATATTCCTAATCATACTTGCTATCGAACTAACTGTTTGAAAACGCGCGGGCAGTGATAGGGTGATACCATTTTTAGCATGCTTTAATTCATCAACAGTAATACCATTTTCTTTTATTCGTTTAATTTCAGTATAAAACTCGCGCAATGCTGGTATTGTAACATCTGTACGTACACCAGCAGCTGCTAAAAAAATACCAGTATAGCGCATTGAATCGAAATATGAATAAGCTCCATAGGTATAACCTTTATCTTCACGCAAATTCATATTTAGCCTACTGTTAAACATTCCACCTAAAACTGAATTCATTAATACTGTTGGTAAATAATCACCACTATTACGTGCAATACCAAGCTGCCCTAACATGATGAATGAAAGTTGCGCCTTGGGACGATTAAGAATGACAACTTTTGCAGGTTTTAAATTCGCATCACTTATTTGTTGCTTAGCAGAAGGTTTGCCCTGCCATTCACTAAAATGCTTTGTTGCCTGATCAATAACCTGTTGCGTTGTAATATCACCAATAACAATTAATGCGGCATTTGCAGCATGAAGATTCTCATTAACATATGCAATAATATCACTATGCTTAATCGCTTCTGCGTCTTTTTTATTACCTAATACTGTGTGAGCATAGGGATGTTCGGCGAATACTGCTTTGCGTAGCACTCTCATCGCAAGTGTCTCTGGATCATCAAGTTCTTTAGCTATGCTGGCAATACGTTTTTTGCGAACGCGTTGTAATTCTTCATCTGAAAAAGTTGAGTTAGTAATGGCATCCGCTAATATAGCTAATACTTTGATCCAGTAATTTTTTAAAGCTAATGATGAAATATGAATATCATCTTCATTTACTTGAACGTTTAGATGAGTTCCATATGTTTCAATTTCACTAGCCAACTCTTTGGCGCTACGGGTTTTAGTGCCAGAGAGCAACATCTCACCAACAAAACCAGCAACGCCACTAAGCTGTTGCGGATCAGATGCTGATCCTGATTTAAATACCACATTAATGCTAACCAATGGCAAATCATGCTTGGGCACCACAAAAATCAAGAGACCATTATCTAACCGATAACGTATGGCTACTGGTGGAGTAATTTGTGGTTCTGCTTTTGCAACTGGTGGTTGCGCACGAAAATCAGAAGATTCATTTTCTAAAGTAGATGTATTGGTATTTACCGCAACAACTTTTTTATTTTGCCATGAACAAGCTGAAGTTACTAAAACACAAGAAATAATTAATATTCGCCGAATCATTTAGGCACCGTAATTACTACCGCACGTGCGGTGGAATTTAAAACTTCTTTAGCAACGTTTAAAACCGAGCTAGGAGTAATGCGTTGATAGCGTGCTAAATCTTCATTAAAATAATCAGGTTTGTTAATATATTGATTATAACGATTCAATGTATCAGCTTTACCATTTAAATCACCAATCTTTTGCAGATAGGCCACCATTTCAGTAACCAGTTGATTACGAGCCCGTTCAATCTCTTGCGCCGATGCTGGGGTACTCCGTATTTCGTCGATTACTTTTTGTATTTCGGCTTCAAGCCTTTTTATATCTACACCCGGGCGCCCAATAACTTCTATTCTAAAAATCGATGTTAGGTAATTTGAGGCTTGACCCACTGATACCTCTTGAGCCAATTGCAGTTCATAAACTAGTTTTTGATAAAGACGACTTGCGTGGCCATTGCCTAAAATAAAAGCTATAATATCACAGTCAGCGTCACCATCTTGATATGCTGCTGGGGAAAGCCAGGCGTAAGCAACTCTGGGTAATTGCACCGGCTCTTTAATAATTACGCGTTCTTCATTTTTAAGTATTGGTGTTTCAATTTTACGAATAGTCGGGGTTTGGCGTTGCGGCAGTGTGGCAAAATACTTAGCCACTAATGCTTTGGTCTTAGCAATATCAATATCACCTACGATTGCTAAAGTTGCGTTGGCCGGAGCATAATAACGCGTATAAAAATCACGTACATCATCAATTGTAGCGGCCGCTATGTCCACCATCGAGCCGATTACATTGCCATAATATGGATGATCTGGGGGAAATAATAATTGCACCAAACGCTCATCACTAATGCCATAGGGATAATTATCAACTGTTTGACGACGTTCATTCATTACTACGTCACGCTGATTATCAAATTTTTTCTGGGTTAGTGCGTCGAGCAAAAAACCCATGCGGTCGCTCTCTAACCAAAGAGCTAAAGCCAACTGATTACTAGGTACGGTTTCAAAATAATTAGTGCGATCAAAACTTGTAGTACCATTTACCTCGCTTGCGCCTGCAGCATCCAGCAGTCGCAAATGCTGGTCATCGCCAACATTCTTTGAGCCTTGAAACATTAAATGCTCAAATAGATGCGCAAAGCCTGTACGTCCTAACTCTTCATTAACTGCGCCGGTATGATACCAAATGTTAACCGCCACAATAGGCAAAGAGTGATCCTCACTAAGAATCACCTCAAGACCATTTTCAGTTAAAACATACTTCTCGTAAGAAATTTTTATTTGTGGCGGTGGTACATCATTAGGTGTCGAAACAGAAAAAACAAGTAATGCAAGTAACGGTGTTAAATCCATAATTTAAATCGCAATCATATGTTGATTTTTTTTGCTGGTGCCCGGGAGAGGATTTGAACCTCCACGATGTTGCCACCGCTAGGACCTGAACCTAGTGCGTCTGCCAATTCCGCCACCCGGGCAAGTTTAAGAGTCGTATATAAGTGACGACCACCGCAACGGTCAACCCATTGCACTATGGCGTGTCTTCCTAACGCTGATCGTAAAATTAGCCAATAATATCACAACTTAAAGTGAGCAACTAATGACACCCCCTATTACTTACCAATTTTAATTGGCAGTGATACAGGGCAATTAGCGCCATTACTAGCCGGAAACTTAATAGTGTTAAATACCTTGATTAGGCAGTTGTTTAATGGACCAACGCGATAGTGTCGATCCTTAAGGGCAAAATCGGTAACTTTGCCACTAGTCTGCACAATGAATTCTAATTCTAAAGTCGAAGGCATTTGTCCTTGCGTATCACGGCTGCGTTCATCCTCAACACAAACATTTATTTTAGCTAAATTTTTCTTGAGAGTACCCAGAATTGCCCCTTGTGACAACATACATTGTTGTACCATTTCTTCAGGTTCGTTAGCTCTGTTGGTTATGCCGAAAGTACCTGTTTTTCGGTTTGGGTTTTTCTTTCTGCCGGTATGCTTGCTAATTTTAACCGTATCTTCAGAACCCAAAGAAACTAAAGCCACTAGCCCCATATCAGGTAAAGCCTCAGCTTTTTTTCGTTTTGCTTCTAATTCAGCTTGCTTGGCCTTAGCTACGCGCATGGCTTCAGCGCGATTTTGTGCTAGCTCAACCCAAACAAAATAGCCTGCAACACTCAACAAAGCGATCGCCGGAAAAGCAAATATTAGCATCAAACGACGCATCTTTGCAGCAGCGCGTTTATGTACTTGCTTCTTAGCTTCAGTAATATGTTGAGCAAAGGCTGCAACTTGCGAAATAGGATGAAATTCACCGCCTTCACGGGCGACAAACGTTCTTAGGCCTATTTCGCCATTAATTAGCTTTTGTGCTATTACCTGCATTGGTAGTGGGCCACGGGTTTCACCCCCTACCTGGTATAACCACTCACCTTCGCTCTTTTTTGAAATCTCGACTCCGAGACCACTCCAAATATCTGGCATCTGTTTTAATCCCTAGATGATATATTTATCTTACAACAGTCGGGCGGGAAAATCACAAGATCCGATTTATTAAAAAATGCACTACTTGAAAACGGTGGCCATTTATACTTGTATCGACCACCGTCTAATTGCCAAAAACTGCCAAAAAATTCTATTCAAGGGGGGGGCCCTAATCCAAATCCTCCCAAAGCGAATCCATATCGTCATCGCTATCATTATGAAACATGTCATCAACAATCTCATCAACTGGTGATGTTAGTGGGCCTGAACGATGACGTAGTACTTCATCACGAAAGTCATTGAACGATTCAAAAGAGGTTCTTTTGCGCATCTATACTCTCCAATAAGTTAGAGTGAAATAAGTTTTTTTTAAGTACTACAAGATCGCAATTATCTCGGCTTTGCTAATAGTGCAAAAAAATGGCGCAAAATCCGTAAGATATATTTTGTCGCACTGCATCTAGCTAAATAAAGATTAATGATGCTAAACGCCCGCCTATGATTTATTTATTAATAGTTTCAGTGTTGTGGAGTATGTCTTTTGGGCTTATAAAATCGCAAGTTTCCGGTTTAGACCCTTTTGTAGTGTCTGCAATTCGCTTAGGTTTTTCTGCGTTAATTTTTGCTCCGTTTTTACGTCATTTTAAAGCCAAATTGGTATTTGAATTAATAATCATTGGTTTAATTCAATTTGGCCTAATGTATTGCGCCTATATAGCCAGTTATAAAATCTTAGCTGGGCATCAAATTGCACTGCTTACAACGACTACTCCGATTTTCGTGGCGTTAATTGCACTTGCCATTGCTAAACGTTGGCATTTTGCACCAATTTTGGCTGCATTTATTGCAGTTATCGGTGCCATTGTAATTGTTTATAATCCTGCCATGCTCAAGCCGACGTTAATGGGCTTAGTGCTGGTACAGCTTTCTAATATCTGTTTTGCCGCCGGCCAGATATGGTATCGCAATGCGCGCAAACGTCATGGCCTCACTAACGATATCAGCGCTTTTGGTTGGTTATACATTGGCGCTTTAATCGCTCCAATAGCCTTCTTGCTGCTAAACAGTACAAACCCCGTTTTACCACATACCGGTGCACAATGGGCAAGTCTTGCTTATCTTGGTTTGATTCCCTCTGCTTTAGGCTTCTACCTGTGGAATAAAGGAGTTACCCAAGTAAGCTCTGGCACCGCGGCGACAATGAATAACCTAAAAATACCTGGTGCGGTAATATTGGCTTGGCTGATATTTAATGAAACAATCAATTTACCACGCGTAATAATAAGCATTGTTTTAATGGCTGCTGCCCTATGGCTTGCGCATGAGCCACAAAAAAATAAACAAGCAGCGTTAAAATATAATGCAGGTTAATTAATGAATGTGGTGTCGCATAGACGCACAATCTTATTGCGCATCCTGCCAACATTTTCTTTATTTTTAGCCTTAGTGCTTTTGCATTTGTGCGTGCTTAAAGATCTAAACCTATCTTTCAGCGAAGCTTGGGCCTCAGGTTTTGCTGCAGGTATAGCCTGCGATTTAATGGCAGCAATACTGCCTTTGGTTCTAGCTAAACTTGTTATATTAATTATAGGCCGCGGTGAACGTCTGGCGGCTATTATCTCAACCTTTTTTGTTTGGCTTGCAACATTAGCTGGTGCTTTATATTTCAGTTTTTTTCAAATGCCCCTTGATTGGTGGATAGTACGCCAACATTGGTCAGATTTATCTGATGTTTCCGGCTCAATTCCAGCATTAATTACTAGCCCATTACATATTATCAGTATATTATTAATGTTGTTGGCCATAGTAACAATTGCTATTTCGCCACCTCGACAAACGAACTCGCGTCTTAAAACTCTACGGCAGCTATTAATAGCTTTAGCCATAAGTGCGCTTTTATGGGAAGCGCCCCCGCTGATGTCGATCAATGACGGCTCGCCACTAGTTAAAGATCACATACTGCGGTTCTGGGCGATGCAAAACTTTCGCAAAGGTTTGTATCAGGGCATCGGCATGAGCTGGACTGCGCAACTTGAAAAAGCTCGCGCCAACCAAAACCATCAGGCTCCAACAAATGGTCTTCTAGCCTACCGCAATTTCATCGATGACCCTTTGCTAGCTAATATCCTTAAACAAAATCAACACCAAATTGCTCCTTGGTACGATGCTGCTGATTATCCCCGTCCATCGACCGACTACTATCCATTGTTATATAAAACCACTCCTTCTATTAATAACACCCAGGTATGGCGCAAACAGCTCGGCCTTCCGGTTGATGGCCCTATTCATGTCATCGTATTATTTGTTGAAAGTTTTCGTGGCTTTGAATTTGATCATCCACAAATTGGCCAGCTTATATTTAAACGATTAATTCCTTTGTTAAAACGACACGCCATTCGCTTTAAACAAGCTTACAGTTCAAGTCAGCATACCGGGCAAACCGTGCGCGGTTTCTATAGTACCTTGTGTTCAATGCTGCCTAATATGACCGGGCCTGCAGAATATTTGGCGTTTACCACTTTAAGAGTTAAATGCTTACAACAAGTTTTAAAAAATGCGGGGTATCTCACTACCTATATGAATTCTTACCGCGCAACTTTTCATCAAACTCGTTTGTTTGAAAATCTGCATGGCGTCGATGAATTTTACGATGAACCCTACTATTTCTCCCAGGGTATTACTCAACGTATTGGCGATTGGGGTTTGGCTGACGGACCATTTTTGCAAAGTTCCCTTAAGCTTATGCAGCAACTTGCACAGTCAAATAAACCAATATTTGTAAACGCTTCAACCCTAAGTACCCATCACAAATATTCTGTAATACCTGAAGGGCCATTGCCTGATGAGTTAATTATGGCCACCGAAAATCATCAAAGTTATCGTGGCTTTCTTTCGCGTTTTCGTTATGCTGATTACGCTATCGCTGATTTTATTGAGGCTTTATGGCGTAGTCCTATCGGCGAGCGCACTTTGTTAGTTATGTTAGGCGATCATAGTGTACCTATATTACCATATATTGAACTAACAAATATTCAGC
The DNA here is from genome assembly GCA_016931625.1 of Deltaproteobacteria bacterium. Lineage (NCBI taxonomy): Bacteria > Pseudomonadati > Myxococcota > Myxococcia > Deltaproteobacteria bacterium. The sequence continues at coordinate 19,807 of JAFGEK010000025.1, forward strand.
GTCATGAAATTCAATACCGTATCACTATGGCAATGCTAACCAAACATATGAAGCGACCACAAGTTCGTAATCACATAGCACACCAAATAGATATCACTCCTACCATTGCTGCTATTATTGGAGTAAATGACACCGTTGCTTGGCTAGGCAAAAATCTACTCGTGGGTGATGGCAGCCCATGGGTATATATGAGCGCGAGTGGTGATTTGACCTATCGTACAGATAGTCACTATTGTTCATACAAACCAAATCAAGCTATGCATTGTTTTAACACCCAACAATACGATCCCTTATTTGATCCAATATTGCCAAAAGCTGCTGCAATTCCCCAAGAAGCTGAGTTATTTATTAATGCTGTGAAAGCGAATTTATGGAGCACCGCTAATAATCGAATAATGCCTTAAACCATTTTTATAAGGTTTTATAAAAATGACTGCACCATTTTTACGCCCACGTCGACTTAGAGAAAATACCATTCTGCGTAACGCAATTACTGAGACTTACATAAGACCTGAACACTTAATATATCCCATGTTTGTTGGTGATATTGATACACCCTATGAAATAAAAGGTATGCCAGGGATAACAAAATACCCAATAAATGAGCTAGTAAATGAAATTGAGAAATTAGTTTCATGTGGACTTAAGTCATTTCTCATTTTTGGCACTCCTAATAACAAAGATGCTATCGCTTCTGCTGCTATTGAGCACCATGGCGTTGTTCCGAAAGCCCTGCGTGCTATTCGTAAAGCTATCGGTAATGCCGCCTTAATCGCTACAGACGTTTGTTTATGTTCATACACTGATAGTGGTCATTGTGGAATTATCAAAGATGGACGAGTAGATAACGACTCCTCGATTGATATCATCGCCCAAATGGCACTAACACATGCTCAAGCTGGCGCTGATCTAGTCGCACCTTCTGACATGATGGATGGTCGTGTTCGTTGCATTCGTGAATTACTTGACGCTAATAATTTTTCGCATACTCCCATCATGAGTTATGCCGTAAAATACGCTTCAAATCTGTATGGTCCCTTTCGTAATGCCGCCGATAGTACTCCAGCTTTTGGTGATCGTCGTGGCTATCAGCTCGATTATCATAATCGTCGCGATGCTATTCGCGAGGCTATACTTGATGAACAAGAAGGTGCTGATATTTTGATGGTCAAACCTGGCGTCACCTATCTTGATATTATTCGCGACCTCTATGAACACACCAATCTTCCTATCGCAGCATATCAAGTATCCGGTGAATATGCCATGATTCGTTATGCTGCAATTAATAACGCTATTGATGAACGTGGCGTAGTAAATGAAACGTGGACAGCGATGCGTCGTGCTGGGGCGCAATTAATTCTGAGCTATCACGCTGCCATAGCCATACAAGAAAATTGGCTACTCTGATCCGGCTGGCTGTGGTGCGCTGGCTGTGGTGTCGGCGGGCTGTGGTGCCGGCGGGCTGTGGTGCCAAACGTCGATATTTCTGGATAAAACTTGAAAACATTCTGAAAGCTATTTACAACAGTTAAAAATCCTCAGATTAAAACAAAACTAGTACAACTAATAAATAAAAGTTATATATTGTACTCCGCTTTTAATGCGATCTCATAATCTTTAAGCATCTGCCGCGCTACATCATTAGCAGCTTTTTTATTTGCTTCATACATTCCTTGACTATCAACCCACGCGCCATCAAAGTATCTTATCGGTATATTATTCTTAAGTATGTAGTAGGCTGTTAGCCTATAATCTTTATATTCAATTGATAACCTAAAATACACTGTTGGTGTAATTCTACCTTCTCTACGCAAAAAATATTCTGACTTACAAACTTTATTCTTATTGTCAAATTTTAAACCTGGGCCGCCATCAATATGTAATTTAGCAGTATGCAGAGCGCTATTAACCTCATCACAAAAATTCTTCATCGATAAATTTATTACACTATATAACTGCTCAATCTCTTTAACAGCGCTTTGCTCAATAAAAACATTAAGATTATTAATTTCATTTTCTATGCTATCAAAATCTTCTGAAGCAGAATTGATGCCATTCAGCATTTCTCGAAATTGATGAATGGTCTTAAATCGTAATTCAATATTGTATTGGAAACCTATGTGAAATATTCTACAAAGTTTTGACCATCTAGAATCAGCTAAAAGTTTTGAATATTTATTTTTATCTAATGCTTCATGCGGCATTTTATTATTTGCATTTAATAATAGCCTTGGATAACAACCAGTTACCAGATAAAATAAAATACCAACTAAATATGTGATATCTGTTCGTATATCACGATATTTTGGACCTGGTTTTAATTCTGGAAGTTCAAGAAACCTATTTCCTAAACCCTGTTGAGTTTCAGTGTCAAATATCTCATCATCATTACCATTTTTTTTATACGCAATCCCTAAATCTATAAGAAATATTTCAACATTATTATTGATACTACGCACCATTATATTTTCAGGTTTGATATCTCTATGAATAATTTCGTTAAGATGTAACGTATCAACAGCATCCAGCAACTGCATAACAATATTAAACGCAATATCTATAGATAAAGCATTGCAACTACAATATTGTGACAGATTATTTCCTTCAATGAATTCGCATACCATATATAGTTCAACATCGGTATCCTCGTAACACGTTTCATTTGATTCGAAAACTTTTGGTATACTGTATGAAGTAATACTCTTAAGTAACATTATTTCACGAGCAAAGCGATTTCTTCTTTCACGCTTTTTTTTACTATCATCAAGTAGTAGCTTTAAAGCACCATAAGTATTATCAAGTTTATGTTGCACTTTAAAGACGGTAGCTTGGCCACCATCACCTATCTGTTTTATAAAATTCCAATCAGTTTCCCATCCCATATTAATTGCCTTTAATGTATGAGCTGAATTACATATCGTATTTCTGAAGACCCCAAAAAAATAACAATTAAATAACCTTATAAAATGGGCTACTTCTTTTTATCGTCACCAATTAGCCATGAGGGTTCATAATTCGTCCCAAGATTAGCTTTACCGCGTTGATATTTTTTCTGCTCTACTTATGAGCGAAGGTTAGTCCGATTTATAAGGGGCAGGTCTTGCTGGAGTATCACTGTCATCTGGAATGGAGAGCTCTCTTTCAAAATCATTTATAAGTTCAAACAACTCTGCTGCTTCCCAGGCTCGATTACGTTTTGCTAAACTTAACGG